>CAMVPZ010000031.1 GCA_947169505.1 uncultured Pseudomonadota bacterium | reverse complement strand
GCATATGTTCCAACAACCGACACTTATATTGATAAAGATGCATCCATTAATGAACAATTGGATCGTATGCGACACAGTGCGACACGTGCCATGTTGGAAGAAAAAGATGTTATTGTGGTTTCGTCTGTATCGTCTATTTATGGAATTGGTGCGCCGGAACAGTATGCTGAAATGAAATTGGTTTTAAATGTTGGTGATAAAATTGCTGAAAAAGATGTTATGCGGTCTTTGGTTGATATTCAATATAAAAGAAATGATGTTGGGTTTGCACGTGGGGATTTTCGTGTGCGTGGTGATACATTGGATATATTCCCATCGCATTCGCAAGACAGGGCATGGAAATTGTCATTTTTTGGTGATGAAATAGATGAGATTTGGGAATTTGATACATTAACCGGTGGGAAATTACGCAAATTAGACAGAATTGTTGTTTATCCAAATACGCATTATGCAACACCTATGCCGTCTGTGTTGCAAGCAATTGAAAATATAAGAAAAGATTTAGATGAAAGATTAAAGTATTTTCATGATAATATGAAGTATGTCGAAGAACAAAGATTACGTGAACGTGTGAATTTTGATATAGAAATGATGGAAACAACCGGAACTTGTCGGGGTATTGAAAATTATTCAAGATATTTAACCGGGCGACTTCCAGGACAACCACCGCCAACTTTGTTTGAATATTTACCAAAAGATGCGGTTTTATTTATTGATGAAAGTCATGTGACTGTTCCGCAAATCGGGGCTATGTCCCGTGGGGACAGGGTACGCAAAGAGACTTTGGCACAATACGGTTTTCGGCTTCCTTCGTGTGTTGATAATAGACCGCTTACTTTTGAAGAATGGGATAATTTACGCCCACAAACAATATTTGTTTCGGCTACGCCTGCTCAATGGGAATTGGAACAATCAAATGGCATTGTCAGTGAACAAGTTATAAGACCAACTGGATTATTAGACCCAATTTGTGATGTTCGCCCGACAATACACCAAGTTGATGATTTATTAAACGAAGTTAAAAATACACGTGGTCGTGTAATTGTCACAACGTTAACGAAAAAAATGGCGGAACAATTAACGGATTATTTCGTTGAAAACGGTGTTCGTGCACGGTATTTACATTCGGATATAGAAACTTTGGAACGTATAGATTTATTGCGTGATTTACGTCTTGGGAAATATGATGTTTTGGTTGGTATTAATTTATTAAGGGAAGGTTTAGATGTTCCAGAATGTGAATTGGTTGCAATTATGGATGCTGATAAAGAAGGTTTTTTACGTTCAACACGTTCGTTAATTCAAACAATTGGGCGTGCGGCACGAAATGCGAATGGTCGTGTTATTTTATATGCTGATACGATAACAGAATCTATGCGGATTGCGCTGGATGAAACGGCACGCAGACGTGCAAAGCAAGAAAAATATAACAAAGAACATAACATAACACCAAAAACTATTTCAAAATCTGTGTTTGAAGAAGTTAAAGCGTCAGCAGAAAAAACTGACAAAACTAAAAAATTTGTTTATAATAAAGATGGTGTTTGGGATGCAGCATCTTTACGTAAAGAAATTGCTGATTTGAACAAGCGTATGCGCAAAGCAGCGGAAAATCTTGAATTTGAAAAGGCTGCAGAATTGCGAGATACGATACATAAATTAGAAGATGATTTATTATTGGTGGAATAAAATGAATGAAAAAATTTTTATTTTGAATAATTTAGAAGAAACGCATAAATGGGCAAGAGATTTTGCAAAGACTTTACATGCGCCAGTGACGGTTGCTTTGCATGGTGATTTGGGTATGGGTAAAAGCGAAATTGCACGTGAAATAATTAAAACTTTGCGTGGGAAAGATACTGTGGTACCAAGTCCTACATTTACATTGGTGCAAAATTATGACGGGATTTCGCATTTTGATTTATACAGAATAGGCGATGTTTCTGAATTGGAAGAAATCGGTTTAAAACACGCAATTGATAACGATATTACACTGATTGAATGGCCTGAAATTGCAAAAGATGTTTTACCAAAAAATACCATTCATGTTTATATAACACAACATGGATTGGGACGTAAATTAATGATTCAATAAACTTTGCACTGCTAATCTAAAATCTGGAGATTTTGCAAGATAAGAACCACTGACCAATAAATCTGCGCCCGCATTCCAACAAAGTTTAGCAGTATCTGGATTTATTCCACCATCAACACTTATTAAATACTTTAACCCGTGTTTTTTTCTGGTGTAATTTAATATTTTTATTTTTTGAAGCGCACGTTCATCAAATTGTTGACCCGCTGCACCCGGTTTTACAGCCATAACCATTATTTCATCTATTTGTTGTAATACAGGTTTTAATATTTCAATGTTTGAATCAGGATTTAATGCGATGCCGCATCTTTTTCCGGCAGATTTAATTATGTTTATGGCATCCATAACCCCAGATGTATTTGTAGAAATTATCACAGTGTCTGCACCTGCATTGATTGCATCACGTGCCCAAACAGATGGGCTTTCTGTCATTAAATGTACATGTAAATGAGATTTTGTTTTTGTTCTTATGTTTGATAATTCTTCAATTCCGCCCGCAATTCTGTCAACATAAAATCCGTCCATTATATCAACATGTATCATTGAAATTCCCGCCGATGCAAACATAGTATACGTTGTCATGTCATTCATATTAAAACATAAAGTACTTGGCATGATTGGAATAAATTTAGCCTTAGCCTTTCGTTTTTTACGGCGGAAAATTTTTGTGATTTTTTCAACGAAATTTTGAATTCTTTGTTGGTTTTGTATGTATGTATTACGTTCTGGCAAATGTGTCGCCCATATGTATTCAGACAAAGCATTAAGACTGGCCCCATCGCCAAGGTTTTCAACCGGTAAATTAAAACTTTGTTCAATAAAAGTATTGATATTGTTTATATATGTACCGCCACCTGTTAAAATGATTTTTTCAGGTTTATATTGATCAATATATTTTTGTGATTGTTCAATAACTGAATTTATTAATTCTGTCAATTGTGGAATAAATATATCATTTATATCTGCACGAGAAAAAGAAGCAAACTTTTCAGATGAATCAGCCGGTGTAAATCTGTCCATTTCATTTGGCATCGCATTTGCCACAGAAATTTTTAACATGTCTGCATCGTTTATTCCAATTTGTAATTGGTTTGATATTTCTTTTGTTATATCACGTTGTCCAAATTTGATTTTATTCATATATAATGGACCACGCATTGTCCATATTGAAACAGTTGTAAATTCATTACCCAAATCTAAAAATAATACACGTTCTTTTGGTTTTTTATAAATTGAATTTTGCAAAAAAGTAGAATCAAAAAATCCGCCAGATTGAATGTGTGCACGACGCAATATATCAGATATGTATTTTGTTTGTTCTTCTTCATATGAAATAACACTGAATATAGATTTTAATTGTGTGTCGATATTTCCAATCGGTGTGTTGCTGATGTTTTGTATGTTTGACGTTCCATAAAACACAGGTATTATATGCATAGAATAAAATCCGTCAATGTGTGGAATTTTGGCAATTTGATGTTTTAAATCTAAATCAGATATTTTATGTTCATCACGCCAATTTATTGTGTCTGTGAAAGTGCGAAATTCCATTTCACCAAAATTTCCAGTTATAAATGCAGAATTAAAATGTGTGTTTAATTCACGTTCTAATTCGTCAATAACACTTTTCAAAGCAAATATTGTATTCGAATTTTTTACAAAATATGTTGCAGAATTAATTATTTTTGCATCCCGTATACAATGTGCCAATCCACGTACACCGTATGTTCCAATGTCTAAACACAAAAAAGACGAATTAGATAATTTCATTTTTGTTCTTTGATCAAAATTCTTGCCCCGTCACGCATATCAATTATTTCCAGTTTTCGAGATAGTAATTTATGTGTTTGATTTAATACTTTGATTTTATTGATTGCGCCGGATGGGTCTTTTTCAGGTAAATATATTGTTGTACCGTTTTTTGTGTATATATTCCAACGTCTTGATTCAACCATGTTCACATAATCAATATATTTTGATATAGATGATAAACTGGCAATAATGTCCGTTAAATTATCGGGCAAATCACCACGAAAAACGATAGAATTATTATTGCGTTCTTCGCTTGGGGTATTTATTTTTGTGCCGTCTGCAGAAAGAGGGTAATAATATGCACCATCTGTCCATGTAGCAATCACGTTATGTTTTTCAATTTTTACAGCAATGTCGCCGTTTGGTAATATGCGCACAGATGAATTTTTTACCCCGGGAATATTTGAAATACGATTATTTAATTGGTATAAATCGACCGAGCGCAACCCTGTTCCATTTGATACCCCCAATGTCATTTTGATTATTTCATCATCTTTTGCATTGGTTCCATATGTTTGTATGTTTTGTACGGTTGATATCGGGCCACGCCCCATTTGACTGGTTATAATACGGACAGCAAAATATATTGCCAAAATAATTGACAAAACAAAATACAACCAAAACAGTATGGATTTTTTCATGTTTTTAATTATATCACATTTTTAAATAATAACCAAAACAATTTTATTTACCGCGTAATAAATATCCACGTTTTAACATGCATTTGCGGTAATAACCGACACTTTTGGAAGATGCGTTTCGTGGAACAGAAAGTAAAGCACGTTGCCCCACGTCACGATATTCATTTGATTGAAAAGTCACCCAAAGACCGTCCCAATCAGGCATTTGTGCGCTTTGGTTTGGGGACAATAATTTTGCAATTCTTGATCGTGGAACATAATTTTTGTCTTTTATCCCAAGACAAGATTTATGATCACGAACAAATTGTTCTGTTGTGACAGCATCGTTTTCCCAATTCAATATTGTAGCATCGTCAATTGAGCCGCGATTAGCCGATGCACATGCTGTTAACCCCAATAATAAAAATAAATATCTCACTTTCATATTTTATATTATAATTTAATTGCGTTCTTGTGGCAATAGTTTTTATAATGTAAAAAATAGGACAGGAGAAATATTATGGCTTTATCATTGCAAACTTATGTAAAATTGGCTAATTTTTACAATGAAATGACACGTGTTTTGTCTGCGATTTGTGTTGAAAAGGGCGGGATTGCGCTGGAAAATTATGTTGGACGTTTTTTTGCTGCAGATGTTTTGGAATATATTGTAGAATATGGTCATCGGTTAAAAAAAGCGGGTGCCAAAATTACACCAGAAATTCAATCTGTGATGGATTTGTTTGAAAAACAGTTTGAAAATGTGAAAAGTTTGGTGACCCCAAACCAGAAACCAATTTATGAAATGACGCTGGAAGAATTTGAAAAAATTATGAATATCTAGTAAGATCATAAACGAAAGATAACAAAAGGAAAGAAAATGGCACAAAATATAGTAAAAAAACTAATCTTTGGATTGGCTGGGATTTGTGTTTTTATGATGGCTGGATGCGTTAAACAGCCAAAACCTGAACAACAACTTTATGATACGATAAATGTTGTTGAAAATGTCGTTATAAATGAAAATTCTGTGCCGATTTTCCCGAAAAAGGCTGCGTTAACAACAGATACTGCGCAACATTTTGCATTGGATTTACCAAAAAGATGTACGGTAAATTGGGATAATCAAAGTGTTGTTTCGGTTGTCCCAGAGGAAAAAATAGAAATTATTCGTCTTGATACTGGTGATGCATTGCCTGATTTGAAAGTGTCTGATTATAATTTCAAAAGATTGTATGTAAAAGATGCGCTTGAAAAATTATTGGCTGATACAGATATTAGCATTGTTGAAGACCAGGCGACTTTTGAAAAAATATCTGGTGAAATTTCGACTGGTTCATTAACTGATGCGGTTGAATTGATGACAAAAATGGGGCGGGTTTATTATTCTTATGATAAAGAATTTGGCGAAATTCATTTGACTGGACACGGTAAATGGATGATAAAAATGCCAAAAGATGAAACCATGATTATGGCAATATTGGACGCTATGCGTGGGGCAGATATTCATAATTTATTGGTGAATTGGCAAGACAAGACTGTTGTTTTTGATGGGGATTATCAAACAGAACGTGAAGTTGCTAAGATAATCACAGATGTTTCTTCAAAAAAATATGTTTTGGCATGGGATATAGATGTTTATCGTGTTTATCCAAAGACAGACAGTGCAATTGTTTGGATGAATATGTTGCCTGCGTTTGGGGATAAAAATATACGTATGTCAATTCCTGGGGTGGTTGGACGTGCGTTGGTTGTCAGTCCGGAAATAAACACGAAAACTTTGCAGGAATTTGTATCAAGACAGGCCAGTATGGTTTTGATTTCTCAGGGAACTTTCGCTGTTCCAAACGGTTGGCAATCAAGGTTTGATATTGGTCAATGCAGCAAAGAAGACAGATTGGAAACAGATTTGATTATTGGTGCAACAGGTAAATATGGTAATTATGGCGGATACAAAAAGATTGATGCGAAAATTGTGCTATCGACCAGTAATGGAGAATTGTCTTCGTTTACAATTCCATCCAGTGTTGGTGATAATTATGTGATTGTTGGTATTCCAACACATTCTTTTGTGACAACGCCAGAAACATTGATATCGCCTTTTGCTGAATTGGTTGTGTTTATGTCGCCTCGTTTGATTTCTATTGTAGATGCAGGTCAAAAATCAACACAACTTTCTGGTGAAGAATTGCGTGACTTTTTAAATCAATAGTGGGGTAAAAATGTTGTTTTCGAATTTGGAAAAAAAGATTGCTTTTCGGTATTTACGTGCGAAAAAACGTGGGTTTGGTTCTGTTATTTCATGGGTGTCATTAATTGGTATCACTTTGGGTGTTGCCACATTAATTGTGGTTATGTCTGTGATGGGTGGATTTCATGATACATTGCTTTCCCGTATTATTGGAATGAATGGACATGTTGTTGTATACCACCAAAATGGCACAATTGCAGACTATGATTTTTTGATGGATAAAATGCGTCAAAATAAAGTTGTGGAAAAATATGTTATATCAATGGTGCCTATTGCCGAAGGACAAATTATGGCATCTGCACATGGAAATAATTCTGGGGCAATGGTACGTGGTATAAGAATGCCAGATTTAATATCAAAGACAAAATCTGGAACACGTGTATACGGTAAAAGTTTGGACAAAGTTGGTGATGGTGAATTAATTATTGGTTCTTCGTTATCACGAAATTTGCGTGTGACGGCTGGTGATAAGGTTTCATTAATATCTGCCAATGGTGGAACGGCTACGCCATTTGGAACAATGCCAAGAATTATGTCTTATCCGGTTGTTTCTTCGTTTTTTATGGGGATGTATGAATATGATAATGGATATATTTTTATGCCATTGGAAACAGCGCAAAAATATTTGAATATTGAAAATTCTGTGACACATATCGATTTGTTTTTAACCAATGCAGAAGAAAGCGAACGTGTTGTAAAAGCATTGTCTGCGTTGTTGCCCGAAGGTTTTATAATTCGTGATTGGCGTGATTTAAATCGTGGTTTTGTAGGTGCACTTCAGGTTGAATCTAATGTTATGTTTTTGATATTGTTATTAATAGTTATTGTGGCGGCATTTAATATTATTTCTTCACTGGTGATGTTGGTAAAAGACAAAAACAAAGATATAGCGGTATTGCGTACATTTGGTGTATCACGTAAATCTATGATGAAGATATTTATATTGTCTGGAACATCTATTGGGGTAATTGGCGCAACATTTGGAACTTTTTTGGGTGTATTGATGGCGATATATATTGAGCCGATACGAAAATTTTTCCAATTTATAACAGGGCGTGATTTGTTTCCGGCAGAATTATATTCTTTGTCTGAATTGCCATCAAAATTGGTACCATCCACAGTTATTGGTATTGCAGTAATTGCGATAATGTTGGCTTTCTTGGCAACATTGTACCCAGCATGGAAAGCGGCAAACACAGATCCGGTAGAAGTTTTAAGAAATGAATAGGTGAATAAATGGCAAGTATATTGAATTCTTTATCGAAAATAACCAGAAAAGATATTGTGATGTCTGTTCGCAATATTAAAAAAGTTTTTGTCGAAGGTGGTCAACCATTAAAAGTTTTAAATGGTGGTGGATTTGATTTATATCGTGGTGAAATTGTTGCATTGGTTGGACAAAGTGGTTCGGGAAAAACTACACTTTTACAATGTGTTGGATTATTAGATAAACCAACCAGCGGGGATATTTTCATAAATGGTATGCCGATTGATAAAATCAATGAAGAAACACGCACATTATTACGTCGTAAAAAAATAGGTTTTGTTTATCAAAAACATAATTTGCTTTCGGATTTTACTGCACTGGAAAATGTGATTTTGCCAATGATGGCGAATGGAATAAAAGAAGATATTGCATGTTCGGTCGCTATGAAATTATTAAAGGCTGCAAATGTTGCGCATCGTGCATCGCATTATCCGGCAGAAATGTCTGGTGGTGAACAACAACGTGTTGCGATTGCTCGTTCGATTGCTAATAATCCTGAAATTTTATTGGCTGATGAACCAACGGGAAGTTTAGATCCACAAAACGCATCGAATGTTTTTGATTTGTTGTTGGATTTAGTCCGCAAAAATAAAATGACTATGTTGTTCGTGACGCATGATGAAAATTTGGCAAAAAAAGCCGATAGAATTATCACTATTAAAAATGGTATAGTTAAATAATAAAGAAAAAGGAGAGAGAACATGAAACAAACAGAAAATAAAAAAATGTATCCTGTGTACGGTGTGATTGGTATGGTTATGCTGTTTTTGATTGGTGCAATATTTGGTTATATTATTAATGGGTCAAATCGTATAAATCATTCGATGATGAGCAGGACGGATTGTCGTAATATTGCCAATCAAATTATGAATGCTGCAAATAATAACAGACCTGATTTAATTGAACAATTAAATAAAGTTTATTCAATGAATTGTTTGAATCGTGAATTC
>CAMVPZ010000030.1 GCA_947169505.1 uncultured Pseudomonadota bacterium | reverse complement strand
ATCTCGTTTTCGTCGTCATTTGGGTTATGATGTTTTGTTTCCAATGGGTTTTGATGCGATGGGAATTGCGGCAGAACATTATGCAACAAAAATTGGCAAACATCCTGCGGAAATAGCGGAAGAATTAAAAAAATCTTATGCAATGGTGATTGATTCTGCGGGTTGGTCTGTTGATCCAGAAACACGTGTTGCAACTTCTGATCCTGAATTCATTAAGTGGACCCAATGGATGTTTCAACAGTTTTTCAAAAATGGTTTGGCATATAAATCTGAATTGCCTATGAATTGGTGTCCAAATTGTCGTACTACCTTGACCAATGAAGAATTGGAAGATGGTTGTTGTAATCGTTGTCATGGACCTGTTGAAAAAAGATTAAAATTACAATGGAATTTGAAATTGGCAGATTATGCTGAAAAATTGCTTGATGGATTAAAAGATGTCGATTTTGATGAACGTATCAAAAAAGACGAAATCAATATGATTGGTAAATCTGTTGGTGCAGAAATCGATTTCAAAGTTAATGATGATATTATGACGGTTTATACCACACGTGTTGATACTATATTCGGTGTAACGTTTTGTGTGTTGGCCCCTGAACACAAATTGGTTCGTAAATGGTTGGATTCTGGTTTGATTTCTAATAAAGATGAAGTCGAAAAATATATCAAAGAATCTGCGGCTAAGTCTGAAATCGAAAGAACCGACGCAACCAAAGATAAAACAGGTGTTGAATTAAAAGGTGTGAAAGCGATTAATCCATTTAACAATAAAGAAACACCGATATTTATTTCTGATTATGTTTTGGCGGATTATGGTTTTGGTGCAATTATGGCGGTGCCTGCGCATGATGGTCGAGATTGGGCTTTTGCGAAAAAATTCGGTTTACCAATAATACCTGTGTTGGCTGGTGGTGATGTGGAAAAAGAAGCATGGGAAAAAGATGGTGAACATATTAATTCTGGCTTTTTAAACGGTATGGGTAAAGAAGAAGCGATTGCGACCGCAATAAAATATGGAAACGAACATGGCTTTGCAAAGGGTGCAACAAAATACAAATTAAAGGATTGGGGTTTTTCACGTCAAATGTATTGGGGTGAGCCTATTCCATTGGTTTATTGTGAAAAATGTGGGTGGCAATGTGTTCCGGAAGATGAACTGCCAGTGCTGCAGCCATATATGACGGATTATCGTCCAACTGATGATGGGGAAAGCCCGTTGGCTCGTGCAACCGATTGGGTAAACACAAAATGCCCATGTTGTGGTGGGACTGCAAAACGTGAAACAGATACTATGCCACAATGGGCTGGTTCGTCTTGGTATTTTATGCGTTATTTAGATCCAAAGAATGACAAAGAATTTTGTTCAAAATCACAATTGGAAAAATGGATGCCTGTTAATCATTATAATGGCGGTATGGAACATACCACACGGCATTTGTTGTATTCAAGATTTTGGTACAAAGCTTTGGCTGATTTTGGGTTTGTTCCTGGGGGTGAACCATATAAAAAACGCACAAGTAATGGTTTGATTATGGGCGCAGATGGTCAAAAAATGTCAAAATCTCGTGGTAATGTTGTGCCATCGTCCGATGTTGTAAATCGTGCTGGTGCTGATGCGTGTCGTTTAACGATTTTGTATTTGGGACCATGGGATTTTAATGCTAATTGGTCCGAAGACACTTTGCGTGGTGTTCAACGTTTTTTAAGTCGCATTGAAAGTTTTTGCGATAATTTAACAGACGAACCATTAACTCAAAAACAGGATTTTTTGGTTAATCGTTTGATTGCAGATATTACGGATCGTATTGAAAATATGAAATTCAATACTTCTATTTCTGCGATGATGGAATTTATCAATGAATTCCCGGGTGGTAAAATGCCACGTGCGGCCTATTCTGTTTTAATTCAATTGTTGAATCCTTTTGCACCACATTTGACCGAAGAAATGTGGGAAAAATTGGGACATAAAGATATGTTGGTGTTTGAACCATGGCCGACATTTGATGCGGCAAAATTGGTTGAAAATGATATGACAATTGTTGTGTCTGTGAACGGTAAACGTGTCAAAGATTTTGTTGTGCCTGTGGATATCAATGAAAACGATTTGGTTGAAATGGCAAAACAAAATGCGGCAAAACAATTAGATGGTGCGACAATTATAAAAACCATTGTTGTTCCAAAAAAATTGGTTAATTTTGTTGTTAAAAAATAGTGTTTTTGCCCTATTTTAAACCCATCTTGGTAAAAAGATGGGTGTTTTTTTATAATATATAGTCTTGACAAATATATTTTTTTGACTATATTTATGATGTGACCAAGGGGGTATGATGTTATCAAATAAAAACATTATCGAAGGAACACCAGAATGGGAAAGCATTTGTGAATGCTGTGGTATATGTTGTTTACTTAAATATTGTGATGAAAATGGCAATCTTCATTTGACTAATGTTAGATGCGCTGCTTTGGACAAAGATACACACAAATGTAAATGTTATGCTGCGGATATGGATTCACGTGATAATGGTTTTGATAATTGTATAGATTTGGGTGGAATGCTGGTGACACGTGAAACGTTGAACAATGACTACCCTGTTCCGTCATTTTGTCCGTATGCACAGAAATTTTGTGAAAGTCCTTTGGTTAAAAAATATAAAAAACGTCCAAATATAGATTGGCAAAACACTATTTCTGAAACAGAGATGGCGGACGGAGATGCTTTGGCAAATCATGTTATACCAGGAACAAAAAAGTTTTTTAAACATTTGCCGTGTGTGAATTGCAAATTGCACGAAAATATGAAAATTTTATCACGTTAAAAAACCGCAGATGGCGGTTTTTTTTAAGATATTTTTTGAATTCTGCGGATGCGTTTTTCGCAATTATCAAAAGGGCTTTCTAAAAAAGCCTGGGCGCATAAAAATGCGATTTCAATATCTATGTCATCAGCCGCCAAAGTTAATACATTTATATCGTCATGAAATCTGTCGTCTTTGGCTTGTTCTGGTCTTTCACAACGTGATGCACGAATGTGGCGATATCTGTTGGCGGCGATTTCCATACCTGCCCCAGTGCCACAAATCAAAATTCCACGAGATTGTGGGTCATCCAGCATTGTTTCTGCCAATTTTTTTGCAACATCTGGAAAATCTACCGGGGTATTCAAATCATCGGTTCCAAGATTAACAACATTATACCCATCTGCCATTAACATTTCATAAAGGTATAATTTAAGCCCCACCCCACGATGGTCTGCAGCAATATAAACGTTTGAAATATCGGTGTTTTTCATTTTTTATTTGTCCTTTTTCTTTTCCAGTTTACATTCTAATCCTGTATTTCCAGTGATATTTAAAGTTTTGTAAAACAGTGTGCCACTCATTTTCGCATTGGAAAATACGTTTACAGTATTTATTGTTGCGTCACCCTTTAAAGATCCATGTAAAAATAGTGTTTTTGCAGATATGTTTCCAATAACATTTCCCCCGCGTCCAATAATAATGGTTGCAGCATCAATGTCGCCTTTGACAGTACCATGAATTTGAATTGTGTGATCTGTTTCAATGTTTCCTTTGATGACACAACCTGCCCCCACCACGGTTGGAGATTTTTTTTCATCTGCGTTTGTAAAAGCTAACATTTCCTCTCCTTTGGCTTTAATCTTTAACGAAATTAGTTGGGTTAAACGGTGTACCTTTGTATCGTATTTCGTAATGTAAATGTGGTCCGGTTGAACGTCCGGATGAACCACCAAGTCCTACAACTGTTCCCGGACGTACCCAATCACCACGTGAAACCATTACTTTTGATAGATGTGCGTATAATGTTGTAAAACCAAGTCCATGATCAATTTCAACTGTTGTTCCATATCCTGTGCGATCACCCGCAGATATAACCCGTCCCGGTGCCACAGCATACAATTCAGTGCCGATTTTACCCGCAAAATCAATACCTTTGTGTTGTTTTTTTGTTTTTGTAAACGGATCTTCACGTGTACCAAAAGGCGATGTTATGACTTTGTTTTCAACCGGTGCGCCGATTGGTAAAATTTTAGTTAATCTGTTTAACCCATGCCATTTTTCGATATCTTGTGCTATTTTTTGATATTTTGCATTTGCATTTTTTGAAATCTTTACTGGTACGTATATTCCACCGATAAGTTGATTTGAATAATTGTTTGCCTGATTTATCAATTGAGATTCATTAAGTCCCAATTTTGATATGCTTGAATTAATTTTCTTTAATTGATTATGAAGTTCTTCGATGTTTTCGTTGGTAAGTTTTGAAACCGCATTAATTATTTGATTGTCTGCATTGGATATTTCAGCCGCAGATTCCAAAATTGTTTGATGTTTTTGTTTTAAAGTGTCATTTTCATTTCGTACCAATTCAAAATCCAAAGTAATTTCAGATATCTTATCAAATTCAGGTGTATATGTTTCATCCATCATCATTTCAACAATACGGGTTCTTAAAAAATCCAATTCGCCAATAGTTTTCGAACGAGTATTTAATAAATTTTCTTTTTCCAAATCCGATAATTTGTCGGATTTTAATATTTTGTCGTCGTTTATATTTAAATCACGGGCCAAATCATTGTATTTTTTTAAATATATCTTTAAATCAGCCGTTTGACGATTATGTTTTGTTCGAATTTGTTCCAATTGTTGAGTTCTTTTTTGCAAAAGTGGACGATGGTAAATATATACGTATGTTGACCATGCCGCCCAAATAGTCATTGTTGTAATAACACAAAATTTAGTAAAACGCCAAAAACTGCTTTGCTGATATGTAGAAACAGTACCATCACTGGTGTCCATAATAGTACAATCACGTGGTGGAAATAATTTAGATATGCCACGCCATACCAAACGTAATGGCGCTGTTATAAATTCCCACAGGGATGAAAAATATCGTGTTATAAAACTTATCATTGTGCATGTAGTGTAGACAATAAAGCATCAATAGTCAAGCCATCACGCAATATCGCATCGTTGTTCATTGATGTTCCACAAAATATTGTTGTCCCTGTTTTTACGCCCTGCTTTGCCCGTATTAATACACGTTCTGCCGAATTTTTAGTACTGAATAATGGGAAAATTTGTATGTTTCCAAAATGTTTAGATGACAAAGTGGCAATAATTTTATCTGTGCACAGTGCATCAGCAATTATACATATATATTTATTTGGCTTAACACGTGCGCAACATTTTTTTGTCCAATGTATAATATCAGCATTATGGTGTGCATTGTGGTGCGCCGGCTGACCGTTAAAATATGGCGGATTTGTTATAACTAAATCAAAACGTTCGGGGGTTGACCAATTGGTTATATCTTGGTTTAACAGGTTAACATTGACGTTGTTAAGTGCGGCATTTTTTTTGCTTTCTTCCAACATTTCTGTCGATATATCTAATCCAGTTATTTGTAATTCTGGAAAATGTGTGTGTAAACAAAGTGAAACAGCTCCCGTTCCAATACCCACATCCAACACAGTTTTTATATCGTTTGGTGCATATGCAGCCAACCATACAGCATCACTGGTTGGGTTATAAAAGCTGTGTGTCATTTTGACCCGACCATTTAATAATGTAAAAATTTCTTGTTTTTCTGGCATGCTTGTATAATAATTCATTAAAATTAAAAAGGCAAATTTATGTTTAATGATATGACTATTGTCACAACAGCGGTAAGTTCTTTTAACAATGCGGCATTGTACAGTCCGTATTTTATTGTTGCAGGATTGTTTTCTTTGCCATTGTTTTTTATGGTGTTTTTATATGGGCAAAATTTTATTTCTAAATTTGGAATAACGAATCGGGATTTTGAAGATAAAATTGGTTTGTTGTCTGTTGCAAGTTTGGTAATTTGGTTGTTCCTTTTTGGTGGAAATTATGCGGTAATACGTGACAGTATTTCATTGCTCCCGTTGTCAATAGCGACAATTTTATTTGTATCTTGTGCGTATATAATTAATCGTGTAAAAAAGCATAAATATTTGGAAAAAATACACAACAAAAAATTAAGATGGTTTTTATTTTTGTTGGTGTTGATATTGGCTGGTTTTTCTGCGAAACCTACGTTATGGGGTGTTTTATTACAATTAAGTGCGGTCGTTTGCGGTATAATTGTTGGGGACAGATTTCACAAAGATTTTTCTGGGGTCTTTATACCGATACTTGTCTTTTTGTTTATGACAGTTTTGCTTTTGATGCAGCCAGAATATTTTAGATTTGGTCAATTGGGAAATTTAACTTTTATACATGTTCTTGCATTGTTGTTGTGTGGTTTTTTCTGTGTGACGACTTTGGCGACCAGATATGTTAAGGCGAAATCCAAAATTTATAACAGTGCATATATAAAATTAAAGTGGTTATTTCGAATAATGTCTTTGTTGGCATTGATTTTGTTTGTTTTAACAGAATCTGTGCCTGTGTTTGTTGGATTGATGTTGTGTTGTATGATGAACGAAATGCTTACGATTTATCATAGCAAGAATTTTCCAGAACATGTTTTTAAACAATCTTTGGCATGTGTTTTAATTTGTTTTGGGATAATGATAATATGTCCTTTGATTACTATGTTGGGGATTGTTTATTTGTTGTCTGTGCCAAATAAAATAAAGATTAAAGATTTTACCGGTTTGTTATAATTGGTTATATTTATTGAATACCATATTGTTTGTATTTGGTGTAGTATTGCCCCAAGAAGTGTTTTAAATATAGGATGAAAATATGGCAACTGTTATTGATCCCAGCGCAATTGTGAAACCTGGTGCGGTTATTGGTAATGATTGTAAAATTGGGCCTTTTTGTATTATTGGGCCAAATGTTGTTTTGGGTGATCGTGTAGAATTGGTTTCTAATGTAGTTATTGATGGAAAAACATCTATTGGTGATGATTCTATTGTGTATCCGTTTGCTGTGTTGGGGGTTATGAGTCAAGATTTGAAATGGCAAGATGAAACAACGATGACAGGGTTGCGTATTGGTAAACGTTGCAAAATTCGTGAATATGTGACGATTCATTCTGGAACACCCGCATCAGACGGCACAGAAATTGGGGATGATTGTCAAATTATGGTTAATGCCCATGTTGGACACGATTGTAAAATTGGAAACAGTGTTGTTATGTCTAATCTTGTTCAGGTTGCGGGGCATGTAGAAATTGAAGATTTTGCCATTTTATCTGGTGGCTCTATGGTTTTACAGTTTTCCAGAATTGGACGTAATGCGTTTGTTGGTGGAATGAGTGGTGTTGGTAATGATATTTTACCATATGCTATTTATGATGGCGCACGTGCTGTATATCGTACGATAAATCGTGTGGGGTTAATGCGTCATGGTTTTACAAACGAAGATTTGCATGCAATTCATTCTGTGTATTCTGCGGTGTTTAATGATACAGAAGGAACCGTCACAGACAGATTAAATAAAATCCGTAAAGAGGTTAAAAACAATAAATACGCTATGGATGCCATAGATTTTATTGAAAATCGTTCTAAACGTGGTATTGGAACCGGAAAAAATGAAAGTCACGGGTAAAAAAAGTTTAAAAATTTTCATTGTTGCTGGTGAAGTTTCAGGTGATGTTTTGGGCGCAAAAATAATGCGTGAAATGCCCGGTGTTGAATTCGTCGGTATCGGTGGGCAAAACATGACAAAGGCTGGATTAAAATCTTTGTTTTCAATGTCTGATTTGTCTGTGATGGGTGTGTTTGAAGTTTTGGCACACGCAAAAACTTTAACAATGCGTATTAAACAAACGGTTGATGCGATAATAAAAGAAAAACCAGATATCGTTTTAACTATCGATTCACCGGGGTTTGCAAAATCCGTTGTAAAGACTGTACGTAAAAATGGAAATTTAAAAGCAACAAAGTTTTATCATGTTGTTGCGCCCCAGGTTTGGGCTTGGGGGGCAAAGCGTGCCGGTAAATATGCAAAAATCTTTGATAAATTGTATGCTTTTTTTGATTTCGAATTGCCCTATTTTGAAAAATATGGATTAGATACGGTTGCTGTGGGACATCCAATTGCTGATGGTCTGGATAAATATAAAAAATCTGTAAAAGATAAAAAAATAATTACATTTGTTCCAGGCAGTCGTATGAATGAGGTTAAAAAATTATTACCTGTATTTCATAAAACTATGGACATGTTAATCGCAAGTGGATACCAAGATTACAGATTTGTTATTCCAACTGTTGAAACAACAGATTCGTACATAAAAAATGCGATTAAAGATTGGGAAACAAAGCCTGAATTGGTGTCAGCAGACAAAAGATATGATGTTTATGCAAATTCTTTTATTGCTGTTGTGGCCAGTGGGACTGTGTCTGCTGAATTGGCGATAATGCATATTCCGGCGATAGTCGTTTATAAAATGAATCCGTTGACTTCGTTATTAGCGCATATTTTAGTGCGTATAAAATGGGTTTCGTTGGTTAATATTTTGATGAATAAAACAATATACCCTGAATTGTTGGGAACAAAGGCAAAACCAAAAGCGATAGTGGATATGGTGAAAAATTTGTCTGTACCTGAAAATAGAAATGGCATGATAAAAAAATTACAGGCCGCCGATGGTAAATGGAAAAAACATGGCAAAAATCCGGCACAATTAATCGCGCAAGATATCTTACACAAATAAATTATTCTTCTGTTAAATGTTGTGGAACTTCGTACCCGACAACGTCTATTGCATTGTCGTCAGTATCAGCGCATTTGATTATTGGGTCTTCGTATTTAACATGAGTGGTTGGGCAAACCTGACCTTTGGTTGAAAACACAGATTGTTGGCACCAATATTGTACGGATTCTGTATAACGTGGTTGGAGACATAATGTTTCTGCACGTGATCGAGTTTCATTATTCGTGGTATTACTGTTGCATAATATATCCGCAGAACAAATTGGGTCGTTTTCACCAGATAAAGACGGCAACAAAGGTCTGCATGTTGGTAAAGTTCCATTTTTGCTTCGGTATCCGCCATTTTCCCAACATGAACACATGCCCCAAGATTGAGTGTCTACGTCATTAGAATAATTCAATGGGCACATATTTTCACCCGGGATGAAATGATACCAATAAACCAAAGAATTAACAGAATTGTTAATAGGGTTGGCATAAAATACACTTTCCGTGCTATTTGAATCGATTTTGCAGAAATTGTTTTCGTTATATCCGTATGATTTTGCATATTTATATTCTACGAAATATCCACCGACACCAGTACAGTGTGATTTTAAACTGTCGATGATTTTATAATAAACTTCGGTTGCAACACCAATTGGACGAATTGTTCGGTTGCGGATTTCATCGCTTTGAGAACTTATGGCGTAACCATCGAGAATTTCAATGTTGTTGTTATTGGGGTCATTATGTGTGTATTTATTAAATCCACCAAAAACTGTTTCAACATATTCTTCACATCCTGGGGTGCTAGCAACTTGTTTCGCACAAGGTGAAACAATATCGTTTTGGTCGTTATTTTTATACAAAGAAAACCAATCTAAAGCTTGACCTGGTGTAAAAAGTCCGCTTTGTGTATAATAGAAATTGTAATAACCATTTCCGCCAA
>CAMVPZ010000029.1 GCA_947169505.1 uncultured Pseudomonadota bacterium | reverse complement strand
GATGGAGGATGCACTATTCCGGCACCTGCACAGAAAGGTTTGTACCTGCTCTATAATAATACTTTTGCATTTAATGAAAATTTGTAATGTGTACCTATTTCGTCATTTAAAATTCCAATTTCTGCCGATGCGCCCGCCATATCCAAAACAGATATAAAACCAACAGATGTTGTTAAATATAAATTACTGTCGCTGCCGCCACCACCGGATAAAGCATATTCATATTTTATGCCATCCATTGTAAAAGAATATTTGATTTCCATGCCACCATGCACAAAAGACTCATTATCCAAAACATCTGCAACATCATATCTTTGATAAGCAAATCCAACATTTGGTGTAATTTTAATGTCTTGGAACAAATCAAAATCATACCCAATAAAAATATCACCATACCATGATATTCCCAATGGATTATTCTCTAGTTTATTATCTTTGGAAACATAATCTGCTTTGAAATCAGTCAAATTCAACCCGATTATTTCACCCAAGAAAAATTTATTAATATGTTGTTTTGACTTTATATCAAAGGCATAAGATATTCCTGAAAATTCATTAAACTTATCAGAATAATCAAATTTATGCATTCCTATACCAGCATTAACATATATAAATTCATTTTCATATCCAACATAAACACGACCACCAAAACCATCCATTTTGTTTGAAATGGTATAATATGGTATTATTCCAAAACCGGTTTCTGTTTCACTTTTCAAAGAATCAACCAAAGAAAAACTGTTTAAAGTTTTTATGGGCCGCAACAAAATATCATGGTTAAAACGATATGATAAATTTTTTATTTTGTTTATTTCATCCCAAGTATTTGCAGAATCCAATGCAGATAATAATTTATCTTGATTGTGCTTATTTCTTAATGCTTCTAGCACAGAACCTGTTTCGCTGTTATTCCCCGAAGATTCACTGAAAACCAAATCATAATTTGTTTCACGAACAATATTCAAAACCAATTCATCGCCAACCAATATCAATTCTGGTTTATACATTTTGTCCAAATTTGGAATAACCACATTTATTGTGTTCCCATTTACAGTATGTCTTATCACTTCCCCAGAATGCACACTTTCTGGATTATTTATAATTAATAAAATTTCACCATTTAAAACAACATTTTTATCCCAATTTTGCCAATCATTAAAATCATCTATAACTACCGAAGATCCTGTTATCGTAAAAGAATCCGCATTCATATTTTTTATATCGGTAAAATTTGCATTTTGATAACCATCTATTTCAACACTGAATCCACCACCCGTGACACTGATATTCGTTAATTCTGTCCCAGAACGAACATGCTGAATTACAGTGCCACCACTTGCATTTATTCCACCGGCGATTGTTCCAGAATTATAAACATTTAAAACATGCCCATTCGTATTTATTGTACCATTTATATAACCATCATTATAAAGATGCACAGATAGATTCATATTAATATCATTCCCCGGCAAAGACACTGTCGCACCATTTTCAACATGAACATCGAAATCATCAAAAGACGATGTCGCAGAATAATCGCCCCCACTGACAAATATTTGATCTGCATTCGCTTGAAAATACACCGAAAAAACACAAATTGGCACTAGGTATTTTTTCATAATATTTTCATGCTAGCACATAAGAAAAATATCTAACAACAAAAAAATCCCGTCAAAAACGGGATTTCAAAGCGAAACGAGGAAAAATTAAAACATATAACGAATACCAATGTCACCACTGAAATCATGCATTCCAGAAGCAACGTCAATATAATTATAACGTGCTGCGACATCAACAGAATAACAACCAAAAGGCATATCTAAGCCCAAAGTCGCCATTCCTGAAAATCTGGTATTATTTCTGTTATTTTCCAATCCTGCAGCAGTTGCTTTTGTATCAATAAACGCCATACCGGCACCAATACCTACAAACGGTTGAATATAGCGGAAATGCCCTATGTTCATATATGCATTAGCCATCAATTCTATATTTTCAGTTGTAACTTTTACGTTATCAATATCACCAAAATCTTTGGTATCTTTGCCTTTTGTAAAGAAAGAACCTTCAATTTCAAAACGTGCAGTTTCATACATTGTTAAACCCAATGCAGCACGCAATTGATACAAATTTTGACTTGTGCTTTTCTTTGTATCATTAAAATTATAATTCAAATTACCATAGGTAGCACCACCACGCAATGCGACATAAGGCAATATTTCCCATCCCAAAAAATTGGATGTTTGTTGTTCATACATTTGTCCACCTGCAAATGCTGGTGCGACCAAGAATACTGCCATAGATGTGGCAATAAGTTTTTTCATAAGTTTCTCCTTTTGTTGCTGATTAATCTCAACACTTGGTATTGTACCAGATGACATATAATATTTATATAGGCATGTATACTTAGGAGATATTTCTTATATACGAAAGAATCCGCCGTATAGACGATTTTATGAAATTAATTTTTTAATAACAAAATTTGCCAACATTAATCCAAAAGTTCCGGTCACAGTAATCACGGACCCGAATTCACGACCACCATTTTTTTGTGGTGTTGCTGTTTCTGTAGAATAAACCACAGGAAAATCTTTAATTTTTAAATCACGCACAATTCGACGAATTTTTGATGCCAATGGACATACAGTTGTTTTGGATATTTTCCCAATTTTTATCTTTGTTAAATCTGTTTTTCGTGCCGCCCCCATAGATGATATAAACGGAATATCATTTTCAAAACACCATTTATATAATGCGATTTTTGATTGTACAGTATCTATCGCATCAATTACAAAATCTGGTTTTACATTCAATATTGTTGTTTCATCAAAAAACATGTTAAATACATCAACTGTTATCTTTGGGTTTATATCAAAAATTCTTTGTTTCGCAACATCAACTTTGTTTTTATGAATTGTAGAATCCAAAGCAAACAATTGTCGATTTATATTTGATTTTTCCACTTTATCAAAATCAATTAAAATCAAATGCCCCACACCACTTCGAGCCAAAGATTCAATTGCAAAAGAACCAACCGCACCACAACCAACAACCATGACAGTTGATTTTTTTAATTTTGATATTGCATCTTTGCCAAATAATAATGTTATTCTGTTCAATCTATCCATTTTTTAAAATCCTTTGCGTATTATCATAAATTATATCAACCATATTCGATTCGTTTTTTATTTTTGAAATTTCATCAATAATTTTTATTAAATTGACATCTTTTTTGCCATCGCTTTCAATTAAAATTTTATTTAATGGAATTTGATGTATACGTTGATTTCTGTCGTATACAGCATTTTTATCAAAAGAAAAATACATTTTTTGATATTTCAACAAATTATTCAAAACATTTTCATTTCCATTAAAAGCATGTAAAACAATTATTGGCAAATCTTTATATTGTTTAAATATATGTAATATTTTATCCCACGCACCAACACAATGCAAAAACATAGGACGTTTTAATTGTACAGCCAAATTAAATTGTTTAATAAAAAAATCAATTTGTTTTTCCATATTTGGTTTATATTTATCCAATCCTATTTCACCAATCATATAATTTGAATTTCTTTCTAATAAATTCTTTAATCGAACATCAAAATCACTTTTAGACGTATCAACAAACCATGGATGTACCCCAAATGCACCGTATACACGATTATCATTATTCATTATTTCAACCAATTTATTCCATTCTGCTTCAATTGTTGTACAACAAATACAGCCATCAACACCAGATTGAAATTCAGGTGTTATATAATCAACATGAGTATGTGCATCTATTATTTTCATATATAAAATCTAAACACAAATATATTATTTTGCAAATTAAAATCTTTGTCGCATAGTAAATTCAGTTGTCCATTTTTCATATTCACGTTCATGGATATTTGAATCACGTCTGGTATAACTGACCGTCACAGTCGGCACAAACCCCCATATATCTATTTTATTATTTGACAACGACACAGCATATCTTTGCATAAAATCATGTTCTTTTATTTGTGCAAAATGATAATCTTTGACCGCCCAACGTGGTCCATCGTAATTTGTCCATGAAAAACTTGGTTCAAAATATACACCAAACCCCCATGGTATTTCAGCCCCAAATCCTGTGCCAATATTATATCGCCAATTTGCATACATATCACTCTTGGCTGTGTCTCTGTCCACGCCACCAAACAATATTATATATTTCGAAGCATCAAATGAATACGATACATGTGGCATAACACTGTATGTTTGACCATTCATATATTCACCGTATTCATCATAAATATTATTCATGAAACGCAAACTTAATCCCGAAGATATTTTCCGTGACCAATCATAATGTGTATCTATTTTACCACCATACGACCAATTATATCGATCCCAACCATACCAGCGTCTACCAATTATCCCAGCCAACCAGACATCCCCTTTTTCCCAAATATAACGTGGTCCTGTTGCCCCAGATAAATACAAGTCATCAAATTTATGTTTATTATAAACATTGGTATAAATATTGCCTTCATTTTTCCAACGCCAATTTTCAGACAATTTAAATTCGTAATTTCCGCCCAATAAAAAATTATAACCAATCGCTTTTTCAGGTTTTGGCAAAACCCTGTAAAATTCCCCCCATTCATTTTGAATATATTCTTCGCCACCAGAAGCCTGATTAACATTATTATCGGGTGCAGCCCCAAAATTAAACCACAAATTCCAACGTTTGTTTTGACGTGCAACATATCGCAAATACATCATACGTTGTTTCACTTCATCTGGAATATCTTTTCCAGCCATAGCAAGTCGCAAATGATAATCAGCCCGATACCATTGATGTTTCAGCATATAACAAATTGCTAATTCATAACGAATTTTTGCTAAATCTGGCTGATCGTCTAAAATCTTGCGATAGATACGAATCGCTTCATCAATATTTCCCTTTTTCTGTTCAATCTGGGCTAACAAATACCATCTTTCAATTTCCACTGGCAAACTGTTTGTTTGGGGCATTTTCACCAATATATCTTGCGCACGATCATAATCACCATCATAAACCATATCACCAGCCAATTTAACCGCATCAACAGCAGTCATTGTGACAGTTTTACTTTTATTAGATTCAGCCCATGAAATCATGGGCTGAAATCCTAGAATTAATAAAATCAAAACAAATCGTTTCAACTTTATTGTCTTTTCATGCCATATGCAGCTTGAACTTCATATTCACGTTGAACATGGTTGCCAAGATCTTCTTCTGAATACAATCTGGCTGTTCCTGCTGCTTCTACTGCTGTATTAACACCATAATAGCCAGGATTGAACGATGCTTCTTTTACATTACCTTCATTCAAAGCATTATACAAATTATGATCTGGGTTTGTCGGTGTTCCAGTAAATTCAGGTGCATCCATTGTTCCATCAGCCCTTTTAACCAACTTCACATCATAGAATTTGTTATCAGGATCGCTGCTGTTTGTATAGAAAGGCATATTCAATGTTTGCTTACCATCCGCATCAATTTTCAAAGTTGCTTCGGTAGTCACAAAAGCGTTATTTATGTCATGAGCAGTTGAATATCCTGCTCCGCCTCTTGCTGCCGCAGCTTGGGCAATACGTGCTGCTTCGGCTGCTTCCTTGTCACCACCAAAATCATCTTCATCGGCAGATACAGATGTATAAACACGACCTATTGCTTTACCTTTGAATTCTGCACCCCTTGGCACAGCCAAAGTGTCTTTCATTTCTGTTCCACGAATAGCATATCCACCGGCGAATAATTGATAATCTTCCGCAGCCATTTCTGTATTAAAGTCAGCAGTACTTTTTATTTTATCAAGATCACTACCACGTCCCAAATTTTCACCGTTACGTGCAGCAGCCATTTGTTCATCAGTCAATCCATCAACGTTTTTATACTTAGATGTGTAAACAGGATTAAAATGTCCAAAATCAGCATATTGCAAAGCAGTTCCATTACCATCAATATCTGCCCCCAATGTGACAACGTCCATTTCTTCGTTAACCATATTCCAATGACCACCATCGTGTATTTTACCTTTTGCAATCAAATCTGCCTTTAATGCAGCCAAATCTGCTGCCGTTTGACCAGTATTCAAAATCCTGTATGCTGCTTGATCGCCATCTTCAACATATTCAAAGATTGGGCCTTTGAAACGATTTGTTTCACCAACTCTCATCACAGGTGCACCAACTTCACCAACATTCATTGTAATTCTATCGATACGACCTTCGTCATCCATACCAATTTGTAAATAACCATTTTCTGTATGAACAGCATCTGCTGCAAACAATTTAACATCATCCAAACGATACGATGTAAATGTCACACCATTTTGAGTGACCGATGAAGAACGTGCTAATTCTCCAGATGTTTTATTGGAAACGATTATTTCCGATTTCATCTTTGTAATATTGCCATTACTGGCCAGAGCGGCATCACTGACACGACCAGCCAATTCGCCAGGCACACCCACGCTTCCAGAACCGCTGTGTCCGCCACCGCCGCCACATGCAGCCAATGCAAAAATTGATGTCAAAACGAGATATTTTTTCATTTGTCTCCCCTTTAGTTAAAAATTGATTAAAAAATATTACCTTTTATGCTTGATATTCTAACAAAAAAACGCCGTAAACGCAATTTATTTTTCAAGAATTTCCTGATTAAATCCATTGGTATTATCAATGATGCCAACCCAAAAATCACAGCCCATTGTTGATATGTTAACGGGACGACTTGGAATAAATCACCACCAAAATTAACCACCAAAACCGTTCCAAAAATAATAAACAACGCAATTATTAAAAACAGCGGATTTTTATTTAATCCTTGAAATAAATTCATACCATCTGTACGAACATTAAACCCATTAAAAGCAGACATTAACATCAAAAGTGCAAATCGCACAGTTAAATTTACAAATTCGCTGTTGCCGAAAATCTGCCGTATAGACGGTATAAACAACAAAGCAAAAATAATTAAAAATTCTATTGCACCAGAAATAATTTTTACCAATGTTTCACCCGCAAAAAGCGATGCGCCTTTTGGTTGTGGTGGCACATTCATATATTCAATTTTTGACGGTTCGCCACCAAAGGCCAAAGAATTCAAACTGTCTTCACAAATATTGATAATTAAAATCTGCACTGCCACAAAAGCCGGTACAACAAACATAATTGGATAAACAAAACTTAATATAACCAACACAATATTTATAGGCATCTGGAAAGATAAAAATTTAATTACATTATGTAAAAAAGTTCGTCCAAATAATACAGCATCCGCAATCGAAACAAAATTATCATCAGTAATTATAATATCCCCTGCTTCTTTGCAAACATCTGTTCCGCTGCCCATAGCAAAACCAACATCCGCCCGTCTTAATGCCGGCGCATCATTTGTTCCATCGCCACACATACCAATACACAAATTCATTTCTTGAGCGATTTTTACCAATCTTAATTTAGTTTTTGGAACGGCCCGTGCAATAACTTTGATTTTGTATAATTTTCTTTTGATTTGCGCATCAGTCATTAAATCTAATTCACGTGCCGTCAAAACCAAATCATCATCACTGTTAATAATACCTGTATCGACACCAATGGCACGTGCAGTATCTAAAATATCACCTGTCATCATAATAACATGTATTCCCGCCATTTTCATACGAGCCACAGCCGCCGGCACTTCTTTTCGCACATCATCACGAATAGCAACCAACGATATCAACGTTAAATTATCACCCAATTCGGCATTTAATTCATTTCCAGAAACATATGCCAATGCCAACATACGTTTTGCTTGACGTGCATTATCACGAATAATTTTCATCATTTTGTTTTTGTTTATATTATGGGAAACACCATTAACATCAATGTATTTTGTCACATGTTCCAAAATAATTTCAGGTGCGCCGGTATAAAGTACGAATTGTTTTTTATCTTTTTTTCTTTCCACACGCACAGCAGAAAATTTATTAGCACTGTCAAACGGAATCTTGTCCAAAGTTTTTATTTCTTTCAATACCGATTTATATAATTTTGAATTCGTATCTAATGCAGACAACAAAGCCCGTTGTGTACTTGTTCCACCAACAATTTTACCACTTTCATCATATACAGCCCCCGTATTAAATAAAATATCTGCCGCAATAAATCGTGAAATTGGTAAATCAGAATTAAAATCAACCTGTGAACCATCGCCCAAATAATTTGTAATTGGAATTAAATTTCCATACGTCAACGTCCCGGTTTTGTCCGTACACAGGATTTGAATATTACCCGCTTCTGGTATTTTATGAGTGTTTTTTGCCAACACATTATGTTTAATCATTTTGCGTGCATTTTGTGAAATGATGATAGTAATAATAAAAGGCAAACCTTCGGGAACAGCCGCCACAACAATAGTCAACACAACAATCAACACATTTAAAATCTGGTGAAAAACGTTTAAAAAGCCTGTATTCAAAAACGCATTTATTCCACCAGCATTGATAACTATATTCGACATCAAAACAATTGCCACAATCACACTGCCAAAATATCCAAATCGCCCAATAGCCAATGCCAATTTATCCAATTTTATATCTAAATCAGTTTTTACTTCATTTATATTACGCATCGCCAACAAAGTTTTTGCATTTTCAGTATGCACACCAATTTTACCAACCACCATTAAACATTCGCCACTTTGCACAGTCGTTCCAGAAAACAACAAATTTTTACCAACATAATCATCAGCCGTTATTTTTGCATGCCGGTCATATTTAAAATTTGAAATCGGTTCTTTTAAACATTCTGCACTTTCCCCATTAAGCACAGAATTATTTACATTAATACGACCACTTATTATATAACCATCCGCCGGCACAGTTTCCCCAGATTGCAAAAACACAACATCCCCAACAACCAAATCATCAACATTTATGGTTTTTATTTTGCTGTTCCGCATAACCATCACATGTCGCACAGCGGTTCTGTATTGTAAATCCAATGAATATTTTTGTGCTTTTAATTTGGTAATAGTTCCAATCATTCCAACACAAATTAAAACAATTCCAACCCCAATTGGTTCAACGTATCCGCCAAACCCAAACACAGCCAACACAAAAAACAAAACTAACATCCCCAACAAAATTAAATTTATTTTGTCATGGAACGTTTCCATAAAAAACTGCCACGCAGTTTTTGGTTTAATTGGCGGAATAATGTTTGTCCCAAATTTTTTTCTGCTTTGTATAACTTGTTTTGAATTCAGCCCGATAATTTTCATAAAACATCCTTTTGTGCAAAATATATTGTACCATAAAAATTACACAAAAGCGATTATACGGAATATTTTCGGTTGATTATTATCTAATTGCCGCCACAACTGCCAGCATCCCACCCCATGCGGGGAATTGCCAAACACTGTGCGACAAAAATAAAACACGCCCATGTGGGCGTTTTTATTATGGTGGACGCACAGGGACTCGCTCGGGCAAAGCCCTATGCGGCATTCGTTAGCGCTCAAACTTCGTAAAACTCGTTTTCGCTTACTCATAGTCGAACCGGCAACTTCGTTGCTAAGGGATTCTCGTCACACTGTGCGACAAAAATAAAACACGCCCATGTGGGCGTTTTTATTATGGTGGAC
>CAMVPZ010000028.1 GCA_947169505.1 uncultured Pseudomonadota bacterium | reverse complement strand
TTTTTCGATTTCTCTTAACAAAGAGTCCATTTCTGGCATATTCAGTCTGCGCCCTGCCCGCACAGAATGATGGCATGCATAATTTGCCAATTTCAAATGTAATTTTTCTTGTAATCGGGAAGAATGCCCATATGCACGAACTTCGTCTGTAATTTCTTTTAAACATTTTTCCCAATCTAAATCCCAATCAGCCGGTTTTTCAAAAATTGCGACTGCCGTATCACCAAAAGCGTCCATATGCAACCCACATTGTTTCAATTCTTCCCTGACAACCAAAACCGCATCAACATCTTCACTGCGCAATTTTATAACGATTGGTGTCAAAAGCGGTTGTGTTTTTATTTCGTGTTTACGCAATTTTTCATACGTAATTCTTTCATGTGCCGCATGTTGATCAACAATTACAAAACCATCTTTGTTTTCAGCCAAAATATATTTATTATTTAATTGTCCAATAACCCGACCAAGTGGTAAATCAAACAAAGATTCTTCCACAACTTTATTTGATATATCATCGTGTTTTATAACGTCATTTTGTTGACATTTGGATGGTTCCGCCACAAAACTTTTATTATATAAATTTGGCGAATTAAACACAGTTTGTGCATGCGGCAAAACAAAATCTTTTTCATTATTTCTTTGTGCTGGTTCGTATCCAACATTTTGATTCAAAGTTTTTGATAAAACATCCCGCAAAGTTTTAATGATAAAACTGCGCACATGAGACGGTTCTAAAAAATGCACTTCGGTCTTTGATGGCGAAACATTAACGTCCACATTATTTGAAGGTAATTCTAAATACAGCGCACACAAAGGAAATTCACGTGCATGCATAACGTCCATATATGCCGCACGCAATGCAGCCACCAAAACTTTGTCTTTGACCGGACGACCATTTACAAATAAATATTGATCCACACTGGACGCACGTCGTAATGTTGGATGCGAAATAAATCCATGAATCCGCATATTGGCAGAAGAAGATTTCGCATCAACCGGCAACATTTGATTCCGTGTTTCTTCGCCCATAACCGAAATTATTCTTTCGATTAATTCCTGATTTTTTGGAAACCGCCATTTGTTATTTAAAACAAAACCAACATCCACACGTGACATAGCAAGACGTTTTACAACATCAACAATTGCCATCATTTCTGATTTATCACTGTTTAAAAATTTTAATCTGGCCGGTGTTTTTGAAAACAAATTAGCCACCCGTATTCGTGTTCCGTTTTCCCAATCAGACGGTCGAATTTCCCCGGTATTCGCATCCATGTATAAACCATGTTCACTGCCATTTGTATATGTATCAATCCCCATATCAGATACAGATGCAATAGACGGTAATGCTTCACCACGAAACCCCATAAAATTGATATTCAACAAATCATCACTTGGCAATTTAGAAGTCGCATGTCGCAAAATGCAATTTGATAAATCTTCACGATTCATCCCTTTACCATTATCAATCACAGAAATCATTGTACGACCACCGTCAACAACATCTATAATAATTTGGTCAGCCCCCGCATCCAGCGCATTTTCAACCAGCTCTTTAACAACACTGGCTGGTTTTTCGACCACTTCACCAGCCGCTATTTGATTGATTAAAAAATCTGGCAAAACACGAATAGACATTTTAATCCTTGAACTTTACATCAATAATTTCAAATTCTTTTTCACCACTTGGCAAACGCACAGTACAAGTATCACCAACACAATGCCCAATCAAAGCACGTCCAACCGGCGATGTACACGATATAACCATACGTCCATCAGATTCAACATCAGACAAAATTCTGCATTCCATTTTATTGCCATCTTCGTCTTCCGTAATAACTTTTGCACCAAAAACAACACGATTCCCGGACAAATTATCAATATCTATAATTTGAGCATTTTCAATAATACTTTCAATAAATTGAATTCGTTTATCAATTTGACGTTGTTTTTCTTTTGCAGCACTGTAATCTGCGTTTTCAGACAAATCCCCCAAAGATCTGGCCCATTGAACAACTTTTAATATTTCTGGCCTTTGATTTTCCTTTAAATCCTTTAATTCTTTGACTAAACTGTCAAATCCTTGACGAGAAATTGGTTTTTTTTCCATAAAATTCACCTTTGATTTTCCATTAACAATAAACCATAAATTTTAATTTTGCAATTATCAATTCAAACTATTATACTATATATTATGAGCAGATTTAAACTCAAAGTTTTGACACTATTCCTGTTGCGACGTTTTTTCGCCAGTTTCTTTTTGGTGATGTTAATTGTATGTGGCGTTATATCTGCGGTCACTTTTGTTGAAAGACTTTCTGCCAACCCCGATGCGATATCAACATTGATTGATACATGGATACGATTGTTGGAATATATACCCATGTTTTTACCATTGGCCGTATTTATGGGGACATTGGTTGCATTTTACAATTTGACCAAATCGTCTGAATTAATAATTGTATCTGGGGCTGGATTATCACCATTTCAAATTGCAAAGCCTTTTTTATTCGGCGCATTTATAATTGGTCTTTGCGCATCATGTATTGTGAATCCATATTCTGTTAATTTGACAACTAATAATTTAACAAATCACCAATTAAAATTGGTAGATGGGGCAATATGGTTAAGGGAAATGTCCGCAGACCAATTTTTGACCGCTCGTGCCGAAGGATTACACATAAACAACAACAAAGACATCGTCTTTAATAACATAACAATATTAATTCAAGACAGTTCATTTAAATTAAAAGAACGCATATCGACAGATTCTGCCGTTTTATCAAACGATGGTATAACAATAGAAAACGCCACAATTACGACTGCAGACGGTATTACCAAAACCGGCTCATCGCACATAGATACAAAATTAACCCCGACAACGGTTCTTGACAGATATCTGCAACCGGATCAAATTTCTTTTTGGAAATTACCTGGTTTTATACGAAAAATGAACAATATTGGTGTACCAACACGTGGTCATTTGGTTCAATTTTGGACACTGTTTTTCTTGCCATTAAATATGATGGCTATGGTGGCTTTGGGAATTGCTTTTTCTCAAACCAGACAAAGACGTAATTATACATTCGGGTTAAAATTCAGTTTGGGCATATTGACATGTTTTGCATTGTATTTTATTGTCAATTTGTTTAATGCACTTGGGAATACGGGTATATTGCCACCGTTAATCGCAATCGTTGCGCCACAAATAATAATTATTGCAGGCGCATGCATATTTATAACCAGTTTTGACACCATATAAAAAGGTAAACCATGCCATTACAAAGAAAAAAAACAAATAAAAAGAAATACATAATTTGGGCAATAATTATCGTATTATTGGTATTAATGGTAATATCATTTAATCCACAACCCGAATTTACCGAAACTGTTCTTTATCCATGAAATATATAGAAATATTTTTAGAGGCTTTATCAGCAGAAAAAGGACGCAGTCAAAAAACATTAACTGCGTATTCATCGGATTTGCATCATGCAGAAGAATCAATTGGGGATTTATTAACTGCAACAAATGAAGATATACAAAATTATTTATCACATTTACCGGACAAAGCTTCTTCTGTTGCCCGTAAAGCAAGCAGTCTTCGTACATTTTATAAATTTTTAATGTTGGAAAAAATTATAACAAAAAATCCAACTGCTAATCTGGAACTACCAAAACGTGGACGCAGTTTACCAAAATACTTATCCCCCGAAGAAATAGAATTATTAATATCATCATCTGGCGATATTAAAACATCTGTTCGACTTCGTTGCATGATAGAATTGCTTTATGCATCGGGTTTACGTGTATCTGAATTATGCGAATTACCAATGACTGCAAATCTTGGTGACAGATTATTAATTCATGGCAAAGGCGCCAAAGAAAGATTGGTTCCTATGCACGAAGCCGCACAAAGCGCTTTGCACAAGTGGTTAGAAATACGTGGAGATATTGATTCAAAATACGTTTTTCCAACGAATTCTCAATCCGGTCATATTACACGTGACGGTTTTTTCAAAATATTAAAAAAATGTGCTGCTTTGGCGGGCATAGACCCACATCGTGTATCACCGCACGTATTACGTCATTCATTTGCTTCACATCTTTTGGCAGGCGGTGCAAATCTTCGTGTTATACAAACTATGTTGGGTCACGAAGACATTTCTACAACACAAATTTATACACATGTATTACCTGAAAAATTACGTGATACTGTCGAATCTGCACACCCTTTGGCACATAATGAAATTAAGGATATATAAAAAATGATAACAAAATGTGATTATCCAGGTTGTACCAAGGCAGGCACATGTCGTGCCCCAAAAACACGTGATTTAAAAGAATATTGGATGTTTTGCAAAGAACATGCTGCTGAATATAATAAAAATTGGAATTATTATGCGGACATGACACCCGAAGAAATTGATGCAGAATGGGAACGTGAAACATTTGGTATTGCAGACAAAGATTTGGAAGTTGCCAACCAAAAAGAAGCAGAATATGCAAAATTTATAAACGATTTTTTAACCGGGCGTTCTTCGTTTGATAAAATGCCGGCAAAAAAAACAGTTCCATCACAAATTACGTCTGCGTTTCGTGTATTTGAATTACCAATAACTGCTTCATGGCGTGAAATTTCGGCAAAATACAGAACATTGGCAAAAAAATATCACCCGGATACAGCCAAAGATAAATCGACATCAACAACCGAATTTACACGTATTACAACCGCATACGAAACATTAAAAAAGTATTTTAAAAAGTAAAAAAAGCATACATAATTTTATATTTGCAAGACTTTCTTTTTATGTTATGATTTTGCAAAACAATAGAATAGGAAAGAAAATATGTATGACGTAATTATTTTGGGTTCTGGACCTGCAGGATTGACGGCAGCAATATACACAGGACGTGCAAATAAAAAAACTTTGATTTTAGCGGGGGCTTCGATTGGCGGCCAAACCGGTGAAATTGCGAAATTGGAAAATTATCCGGGCTGGAACGGTTCTGGTATGGAATTGATTCAATTCATGAAAAAACAGGCGGAAAGTTTTGGTGCAAAATTTGAATTTGCTTCTGCTTCAAATATAAAATTTAATGACGATTCTACATTCACTGTTGTTTGCGATAATGGAAAAAACTTTGATGCAAAAACCGTTATATTGGGAACCGGTGCATCTGCAAGACGTTTGGAAATTGACGGCGCACGTGAATTTTTTGGGCGTGGCGTTTCATATTGTGCAACATGTGATGGATTTTTTTATTCGGGACGTGATGTGTTGGTTATCGGTGGTGGAAACGCCGCATTGAATGATGCGCTTTATTTGGCAGATGTTGCGAAAACCGTAAAAATTGTTTATCGCAAATCTGAATTCTTTCGTGCCGAACCTATTTTACGTGACCGGATTGCAGAAAAATCAAATATAGAATGTATGTTTAATACAGAATTAAAATCAATTCGTCAAAAACCAGATAGTGATAAATTAATTGCAACAACAACTGTTGGTGATGAAATTGAATGCGACGGAATATTTGTCGCTATTGGTCACGAGGCAAATACAGATTATTTATCTGAAACAATTAAACGTGATGAAATGGGACGCATTATTCCTGAATCTTTACCAAATGGCATGTATGTGGCTGGCGATGTAAAAAGCAATATCAAAATGCAAATTGCAACTGCTGTCGGTACAGGATGCAGTGCTGCTATGGATGCGATTGCTTATTTAAATTCCAAAGAATAAAGGGTGCAAAAATGTTAGATTTAAAATTTATTCGTGAAAATCCAGACATTGTAAAAAATGCGTGTCGGGTAAAAAATTTTCCAGATGTCGTTGACGATATTTTAAAACTGGACGTTCGTGTTCGTGAATTGAAAACAATCACACAAACTAAAACGGCTGAAAAAAATAAAATTTCACGTGAAATTCCAACATCAACAGACAAAGCAACCCTTATTGCAAAATCAAAAGAAATCGGTGAAGAAATTGCCGCTGACATGGCTGAATTGGCGGAAAAAGAATCAATTCTTAACGACTTACTTCATCGGGTTCCACAAATTCCAGATGCATCTGCTCCGGTTGGCGCTGACGAATCTGCTAACGTAGAAATTAAACGTGTTGGAACGCCACGTAATTTTGATTTTACCCCACGTCCACAATGGGAATTATTGGATATGAACGGTTGGTGGATACCGGAAAAAATAGCCAACATTTGTGGTACACGTGTTTACGCATTGTGCGGTGAATTGGCTGAATTAGAATTGGCGGTTCAAACGTACGTGATTCAAAAATTAATTGCCAAAGGATTCAAATACATTGAATGCCCCGCCATTACAAAACCGCAAACCATATTTAATGCCGGGCATTTTATGGGCGCTGATTTATCTGTTATGAACGATGATGTGTTCATGTTGACTGGCACAGACAGATGTTTGGCTGGCACATCAGAAATTGTTTTAAATTCTTTGCACAGCGATGAAATATTAAACGAAAATGAATTGCCATTAAAATACACTGGATATTCACCATGTTTTCGTAAAGAAGCCGGGGCTGCTGGACGTGATACACGTGGACTGGTTCGTGTTCACCAATTTAACAAGGTCGAACAATATGTATTTTGCAAACCAGAAGAAAGTGATAAAATGTTTGACATGTTGTTGAATAATTTTTGTGAAATTATGGAAGATTTCGAATTACCATATCGTGTAATTGCAAATTCTACCGGGGACATGGGCGTTAACAAAGTAAAAATGAACGATGTAGAAGCATGGTTCCCAAGTGAAAATGCGTACCGTGAATTAGGCTCGTGTTCATCAATCGGTCAATTCCAAGCCCGTCGTACAAATACACGTTATCGTGAAAACGCAACCAACGAAGTTAAATTTGTTGCGACATTAAATAATACTGGAATTGCCCTGCCACGTGCATTGGTTCCAATAATTGAAAACCATCAAAACGCAGATGGCTCTGTAAACATTCCAAAGAAATTGCAACCATTGATGGGTGGTCGAACAAAAATTGGTGGAAAACATTAAACAAAAAATCGCCCATTTGGGCGATTTTTTTAATATTGATTATCTTTTTTTACTTTTCTCTTTTGCAAAATATGACAAAGGTAAAAACGGATAAACAAAATCTTTCATAATATTTCGTGACGTTTTATAATGCCAATTTTTTATTGCTTTTAATACAGGTTCTGGATCGTTTCCAAACACACAACCAGAAGAATAGTATTCACCTATTCTGTACAATACGCTAGTAAATGCCTTGAAAGCTTCCCATTTTGTTTCTTTTAATTTTGGATTGGCAAACACATTACCGTTTATCCCAAATTTACCATGACCATACATAACATCAAAAACCAAATTTTGAAATTCAGCACTTCTTCTTTCTGCAGCCGGAGTATTTGCAATTTTAATAATGGTCTTTTCTAAATCACTTAATTTCACATATTCCATATATAATACTTCAAATTGAGCCGGATCTGTATACATATTGATTATTTTACCAGCATATTCACGTGCTGATTTAAAAAAATCTTTAATTGTCGCTTCCATATTAATCTGCATATTGAAACCTTTTATTTTTGTATTTCTTTATTCATTAAAAATTCAATTTGTTTTATATGTAATTTTTGGCATTTATCGTTAACAGCCTTACGTACAATCATAACATCACGAAAATCATTAATAGATATTTTGCCATCTTCCAACCAATATTCACTTTCACCCATTATCACCAATGGTATCAACGAAAAACCCGCATCATTTGGCATCAACACCAATTTCATCTTTTTGGATTTCAAAAACGATCCAATATAGCGCTTCGTTTCAATAAGAACATCATCTGCATTAATCAATTTCTTACATAAATCCAATGCTTTTTTATTTGTCATATTTGCACCTTTTTCATATTGCGTCCACAATATAGACAAAAATATTGCAATTGTCAACTTTTTTGATATAATTTGTTGAAATTTGAAAAATATGATATAATATACCCATTTGTGAAAAAATAAAGAAGAATACGATGAAAATACGTAATATTGCTATCATAGCGCACGTTGACCATGGTAAAACAACCCTGGTTGACAATATGTTAAAACAGGCGGGAACATTCCGTGAAAACGAACATGTCGAAGACCGTGTGATGGACAGTGGTGACATCGAACGTGAACGTGGAATTACTATTTCTGCAAAACCAACGTCTATTCAATGGGGCGAATACAAAATTAATATCGTAGACACCCCTGGACACGCTGATTTCGGTGGCGAAGTAGAACGTATTTTATCAATGGTCGATGGGGTTGTATTGTTGGTGGACAGTGCCGAAGGCCCACTGCCCCAAACCAAATTCGTGTTATCTAAGGCATTAAAATTAAATCTGCGTCCAATTGTTTGTATCAACAAAATTGACCGCAGTGATGCAAGACCTGATGAAGTTTTAACAGAAACTTTTGATTTGTTTGATAAATTGGGCGCAACAGATTCTCAACTTGATTTTCCATATCTTTATGCTTGTGGGCGTGATGGTTGGGCAATTCGTGATTTGAAAGATATTGATAATCCAAATAAAGATTTAACCCCTCTGTTCCAATTAATTGTTGACCATGTGCCTGCACCTGATTGTGGTGGAACAAGATGCCAATTGGATGCACCTTTTAAAATGTTGGCAACCACATTGGAAGCAGACCCATACGTTGGACGCATTTTAACCGGAAAAATAGAATCTGGAACCGTTCGTGTTGGTCAAAGCGTAAAAGCAATTAATATGGCTGGCGAATTTATTGAAAACGCAAAAATCACAAAAATCATTGAACACCAGGGTGTAAACAAAGTTTCCCGTGACAGCGCATCTGCCGGTGATATCGTCGTGGTTGCCGGTTTTTCAAAAGCAACCGTAGCTGATACACTTTGTGACCCAAGTGTTTTTGAACCAATTCCGGCTATGCCGATTGACCCACCAACATTAACTATGACTTTCTTTGTTAACACATCACCTTTGGCGGGAAAATCTGGTAAAAAATTAACTTCACGTATGATTGGCGAACGTTTATTCCGTGAGGCTGAAACCAACATCGCTCTTCGTGTGACACAAAGTGCAAATAACGAAGCATTCGAAGTTTCTGGACGTGGCGAATTACAACTCGGTATTTTAATTGAAACTATGCGTCGTGAAGGATTTGAATTATCTGTATCACGTCCACGTGTTGTTATGCAAACCGGTGAAAACGGTGAAAAACTGGAACCAATCGAAGAAGTCGTTATTGATGTTGATGATGAATTCAGCGGTGTAGTTATTGAAAAAATGACTAAACGCAAAGCAACAATTACAGAAATGAAACCATCAGGCATTGGCAAAACACGTGTCGTGTTTTCGGCCCCATCTCGTGGGTTAATTGGTTATTTGTCTGAATTCCGCACTGATACACGTGGTACAGGTATTATGAATCGTGTATTTGATAAATATGATACATATCGTGGTCCAATCACACAATATCGTCCGGGTGTTTTGGTATCTATGGAAGCGGGCTCAACAACAACTTATGCTCTGCATAACTTGGAACCACGTGGTGTATTGTTTGTCGGCCCACAAACAGAGGTTTATTCTGGAATGATTGTTGGCGAACACAGCAAAGAAAATGATATCGAAGTTAACCCAGTTCGTGGAAAACAATTAACCAACGTTCGTTCTGTAACGGCTGATGAAAAATTATTTTTGGCACCGCCCAGAAAGATGTCTTTGGAAGAAGCGCTTTCATACATCCAAGACGATGAATTGGTCGAAGTAACGCCAAGCACAATTCG
>CAMVPZ010000027.1 GCA_947169505.1 uncultured Pseudomonadota bacterium | reverse complement strand
AAACAAGCCAGGAAAATACCTATAACCCCATTCGAAGGAGCAATAATATTTTGTCTTGTTGGTGCTTTGTTAGCAAAGGTTGGTGTGGAAGTATATGAAAAGATTTTTGAAAAACAACCTGTTGTAAAACAACAACCAGAAACACAAAAAATTGATTCAATCGGGACTGCAAAATTGCAAAATTATATAACAAATCCCGGTCAAATACGGGTATTTCAAGATAAAACATCAAAAATTAGATAATATATTTTTATCTTTGGTTATTTTGATTTAATATAAAACAAAGGAGTTTTTTATGGGACGTTTACCACCAGAATATTGGACCAAGTTTAATCAAGAAAATCCAGAAAACGGACAAGGATGTGCAAGCGCAGGATGTTTTGTTATTGTTTGTTTTATAGTAGGCGTTAGTATTTTATGGCTTGTTATGGATGGCAAACTTATGACAAATCCACAAAACAAAAAAATTGAAATGTACAAAGATACACTTAATAATTTGTATCAAAATATTACAGACACCGTGGAAATAAATACAAAATAAAAAAGCGATGGTAATATGAAAAATGCAAAATTAATAAAAGAATATAAACTTCAAAAAAAAGAAACTCAATTAACACGTGATATTTTGCAAATAATGACTGACAGAATCGTTTGTGCAAAGTATTTTGAAGATAATAATGAATTAATTGAATTTAAAGATATTTGTATATATTGTCATGTTTCTTTGCAAATAATTGGTGACCATTGGATTTATGACAAACGTTATAAATTTTGCCCAAATTTTGAACAAGAAAGTGGTTGTAAAAATACAAAATGCAAAAATTATAAAAATTATCTTAATTATTACGAAGCCAAAAATGAAAACGAAATAGCAGAAAAAAAATTAGCCGAATATCCATTATGGGTCAAGGTATCAGCATTTTTTCAAAGAAAAAAATAAAGGAATGAAAAATGTCTTCAATGAAAGAAAATGTAAATGAAAAAATTAAAGAGTATAAACTTCAAAAACAATCAACAGAAAAAGCGCTGGAAGTATTACGGGAAAAAATAGTAAATATTTCCTTTGTGGGCGGTGAAAACGATTTGAAAATTTCCCCGCAAAAACAGAATAAATGTATAGGATCGTATTATTGGACTTTTTTAAGTTATGAAGAATATCGATACAAAGATGAAATCAATATTTTTAAATATTGTCCAAAGTTTGGAAAAACAAATGGATGCAAAAAAACAGATTGCCCGGGTCATCAAAACTATGAAGAATATGTTTTGGCTGAAAAAAATTATCAAACAGAAGAAAAAAAGTTGTGGAAGTATCCTTTGTGGGTCATGATTTTGGCACGTTTCAAAAAAGACAAAACAAAATAAAATTTATATTTGATTATATCAATATTTGTGACATAATTCCTGATGTAAAGAGCCGGGGGTATTATGAATGCTTTGCCTTTTTATATTGGAAATTTTCTTTCGTGTTTCATAATAAACGGTGAAAAGCGACATAAAATTCGTGGTGATGTGAATTTTGTGCTTTATAAAAAACCTGTGGCACGTGTTATAAAGCGAATTTTTTGTGAAAAAGCGCAAGATATAAAATTTATCAGGCAACATACTCCATCACGTTTTGTATGTTTGGTTAATGATAAATATTTTGTAAAGATATTTAAATATTCGCATAAAAAACGTTTAAAAAATTTCGAATTTTTGGTTAATTATGTGTGTAATTTTATGGATGTTAATATTCCAAAGGTTTATATATCAAATGATGGTCATACGTATGTGACTGAAAAAATACCGGGTCAAAGCATATATGCATTTGATAAAGAATTTGTATTGAAACATGAAAAACAAATTTTGCAACAATCGGCGCATATAATATCACAAATTCAATCCATAGATTTAAATAAAATACCAAATGCGCAACGTTTTACAATTGCGCTGGAAAAAACGTCTAAAAAAACAAAGCCAGAAAAAATTACAAACGAAAGTGTTTTGGCACATCTGGATTTGAATGTTCGTAATTTTTTATTCGATGAAAATTTAAATATTTGTGGTTTGGTAGATTTTGACAGCATGTCTATAACAAACGATAAAAACAAAGATATGCAAATTTTTATGAAATATTGGGAACGCTATAAAAAATCAATACAAAAGCACCCGCTTTGATTCGGGTGCTTTTTTTTCAACGCCCCTAACCACGGTAGTGGGACATTGATGGTCTACAACTCGGATCTCCGTCGATGTTAATCTTTGGGTCCGCCGTGTAAGTAGACAATGGTATTATTTATTATTTTGAAAACGTTTTCCACAGGTATGAATTCCGCATAAATTAAAAACTATACCCAATCGCCATACCAACGAAATTAAAACCTTCATTAACGGCGGTAAAATTACCATTTGAAAAATGCATCGTCACCAATTCAAAATTCCAATTATTCGCAAAATGTTTGCCGATAAAGAATTTTTCTTGGAATACCAGACGGCTTTCAACCCATCGGTCCATGCTATCACGCATAAATGGTCCAATTCCAATCCCCATATACCAATCGTGATATTGCAAAAGCGCACTGTCAATAGATATACCTATGCCCAAGAAATGTAAACCTGAACTGGATTTATACGCAAAATTTTGCCCAATGTTCAAATTAAGACGTGAATCCAATCTAAAAAATTTCACAGGCTGACTGTATTGTGCCATTATAAAAGTTTGTGGATAAAAATCCCAAATCCCAGGCTGGACAAGTTTTAACAAAGACCCAGAACCAGTACTTTGTGCAGTATAAAGCATGATTGAATTAATTTTATCACCGAAAAACACATTGTTTTCCGCCATTACAGGCATTATGAAACAGCATGTGCATACAAAAGGTATAATTTTTTTCATGAATTCGTGCCTCTTTGATATGATTATAGTATTTTTATTTTTTGTGTCTAATGGAAAACTTAAGATTATATACCTTTGCGTTTATTTTTATTGTTTACAGAATTTATCAAACATGATATAATTTGATATAAGTAAGGAAGTATTGTTGAACAAAACCCAGATTTTCGGGCTTTGTTTCGTGCAATAAAACGACAGGAGATTTACATGACATTCCGTATAAATGCAAATTCTTGTAAAAATGCAATGGGAACGGTGTTTTTGTTAGCGACTGCATTTTTTGTTTGCTCTACACTTATATCTATGCGTTCTGTATTGGCGGATCCGATTATAGATACCAATACAGCGGTGCAAAAAACAGGTCGTCAAAGTCCACGTGCAACTGCAAATAATCGTGCAAATACTGCACGTACGACAACATCTCGTACAAATGCTGTGTCCACAACAACAAGAACAGCATCAAGAGCGGCTATGAATCGTGGGGCTGTTGCAAATACTGGCAGAACGGTTGCTTCACGTGGCGGGGTATCACAACGTGCAACGAATACAGCTGGAACACGTAATGTAAAATCTCGTACACAAAATGCAACACGTACAACAAATAATCGTGCTGTGCGGGCGCGTACTGCAACAACACCATCACGTGTTGGTGTGACCGGGTCTGTGATGTCTGGTTCCCGGGCCAGTGCGACAACTTATTCGTATTTAAGCAGTAAATTGTATACTGGTTCATATTCAAATATTATTGATTCGACAACTGGTTTGATTTCTGCAGACGCATATTCGAATTGTATGGAAAGTTATTATACATGTATGGATGAAATTTGCACTGCACGCAGTGATACTAAGGGGCGTTGTTCTTGCGCTGGACGTGCGACAAATTTCTTGGCTGCCGAAGAACAATTAGAAGCAGCAAACGAAGAATTAATCAAATTGTCCGGTCAATTGTCTTTGTTGATTTCAACCAAAGGCGAAGGTAAAGATTTGGCGTATGCGTTTTCTTTGACAGACGCTGAAAAAGTTATGAATTGTGTGTCATATAAAGAAGCAACGGACAAACAAAAATGGTGCGATGAACATCCAATTTTTAATGCCGATGGTACAAGTGCGACTTGTGGTATGCCAAGTTATTGTAATGAATCTGGCAACAGTTTTGGTTTTGATATAAAAAACATTGATGGTTCGTCTTCGGATATATTGTCGCAATTAAAGGCATGGGCTGATGCCAAAGATTTGGCAAAACAATACAGCGATGATGATAATAATTTGTTAACCAAATATAATATCGTTAATACAACGGTCAACAGTTTGGCTGGGATAACGAATGACAGCGAGTCTGCAACGATTGATACATTGGCGAACAAATGGGGTTATAAATTATTTGAATATGCACATAACAACGTTTGTGGACGTGTGTTGGATTCGTGCTTTAACGGTATTTACGAGGCTTGCGGTACACCGGTGTCTGTGACGGATTCGGACGGCAAAACACACAATAAATGTGGGAATGGTGCAACGTCATCTTGTCCGTTTAATTACAACAGTTATATTTCAGTTGTAACAACTGGGAATAATTCTGGTGATATTAAATTAAATGAACGTGGATCCAGCACGTCATCTGCATCAACGTCTGCGTCATGTTTTGGTTATACGACAACTTCGACAGTGACGGGAACACGTACGGTATCAAGTTCTTCTTCGGATCCATATTATACTTTGCGTGGACCGGTCGCCGATGCACGTCGTTCTATAATGCAGAAATATTTGTTGGATGCAAATGCGGCATGTGATACCTATGGTGCGGCATTAAAACAAACTGCACAAAACATCAATTATCAAAAAATTGCTGCTGAACAGGCTTTACAGGCAAAACGTTTAGAATTCAAACAAGAAAAAGAAGCAAAAGTTTTGGCTGATGCAACTGCGGCTATTGATAATTTCAATGAATGTATAAGCGAGATTTGGGATTGTTATGAAGAATACGAAGATGAAGATAAATGGACAACCGCTCGTATCAAGGCATATTGTTCCCAGGTTTCTCAGGTTCCACATTGTTATGAAACTATGATTTGTGCACCGTTACAATCACAATTAACAGCGGTTATCGATTTGCCAGATTCAGCGGACTGTAATAATTCCAGTGATTACAGCGAAAACACATGTCGTAACGTTGTGACAATAAGTGAAATCTTGTATGGTACTGGTGTGACAAGCAGTACAAGTGCGCCTGACACAAATAATTCTGCATTTATACGTGAACAATGTTTGCAGAACGCATTAAAAACAGATGGTGATAATAGCACATGCAATGCGTCAAACGAAAATTGCTTGCGTGGTTGGAAAAAACCGGCAAAATCAACAACAGAAGATTAAATATATTATAACTGTGAGATACCGCCCACTCTCCCCGGGCGGTTTATTTTTTTATATTTTTAATTCTCCCCCATTGGGGGAGAGAGCCACGAAGTGGAGTGGGGGGTAAGAATATTCACACATATAAATCGCATTTTGCATAAAATTTTCGACAAAATGTTTGACTTTTGATATATTATATGTATAATTTGCATAAAATTTTGTGCAAATACGAAATTTTAACACTAACAAATTATAACAAAAGAGAAAGTAATGGCAAATATCGCAATCTTTCAAACCGGCGGAAAACAATATCGTGTCAGCGAAGGTGATATTGTAAAGGTTGAAAAATTAAACGCAACCGGTTCTGTCGAATTTGACCAAGTTTTAATGGTTGGTGACAAAGTTGGAACACCTTTCGTAGATGGTGCCAAAGTTGTTGCCGAAGTAATCGAACAAAAACGTGATGATAAAATTTTGGTGTTCAAGAAAAAACGTCGCCAAAACTATCGCAGAACTGCCGGTCATCGTCAGTTTATCACTGTTTTGAAAATCAAATCAATCAAGGCCTAATCCAAAGGAGTTAAATTATGGCACATAAGAAAGCAGGTTCCGCATCAACAAACGGACGCGATTCAGCCGGACGCAGATTGGGCGTTAAAAAAAGTGGTGGTTCACGTGTGATTCCTGGAAATATCATCATTCGTCAACGTGGAACAGCTGTTCATCCTGGTTTGAACGTAGGTATGGGCAAAGACCACACTTTATTTGCTAAGATTGCCGGGGTTGTTAAATTCAAACGTGGCAACGGCGACAGAAAAACTGTTTCTGTGGTTCCAGATACTGAATCAAAATAATAGAAAGATATTTTTATTATTCAACCCGCTTTTTTGGCGGGTTTTTTTAGTGGGGGTGAAAAAATTTTTAATAAAATATTTGACTTTTGAATTTATTCATGTATAACTTACATAAAGTTATGTAAAGGTACAAATTTTTAACAATAAAAAACAACAGAACAACAAAGATTACTGCGAGATACCGCCCACATCTCCCCGGGCGGTTTAGTTTTTCTTCTGTTTATGAATATTGCCACGAAGTTGGGGTGTTATGTGCAAACTTCCACTTTACAGGGGCTTTTTTTTATGATAAAATTGAACACAAGAGAGATGAAAAATTTATCACGCATTTTAATCGTGTGTTTGGGTGTGATACCTGCTTTTTCTGCGGGTGGGGCGCCTGTGGCGACTACGTCTGGATCGAATTTAACGGCGTATAATCCATCCAATGCATATAATAATCAATGGGCAACCATGACAAACGGTCGTTATGATACGAATACTTCGGCCAAGGTTGACTTTGGTAACTGCAATGCGGTTGTTTTGCGCTGTGCCCAGCCGAAATGCGGAAACGGCGGATGCACAGATTACACGATTGCGGAACAAATTGTTGCAGGTTGTGTAAAATCCAACGACAAATGCAAACAATACGGCGACGATTTGATTAATTTCATGACGGCTCAGTTGGTATCCAGTTCTAATGCAAAATTGAATCAACAGCAAATGCAATTGGAACAGGCACGAATCCAGGCCGAAGCCCAAGCGGCTGCTGCGGCATCGAATGCGCAAAGCGAACAAATTTCACAGATGCAGAATCAAATGTATCAAATGCAACAACAAATGGCCCAGCAACAGGCAGAATCTGCCCAACAACTCCAGGCTGCATTATCGCAACAGGCTGCGCAATCTGCGGCTGCATTGGAAGAAATGAAATCTGCGGCAACTGCGGCGGCGCAACAAACCGAAGCAGGCATAACATCATATCAACAGGAAGCCATCAACCGTGGAATCAGCGAAGATGTTTTGGCACGTCAGCAAATCACCGGCCAGGTTATGACCGAAATTGAAAATGCGGATGTTTCGTTAAAGGCGGTTCAAACTGCGATGCAGAATGCGTTTAACTATGCGGGCTGTGATGCACGTGGAAACAACTGCACCGGGCCAAAGCGTGTAAAAAAATGGCGTGAATTGGCAACGGGCTTTATCGACCCATATGACAATACAATTGATAAAATTTACGATGCATTGATAATTGCACAAACAGTCGGCGTAGATTTATCCCAAATTTATATGATGTTAAACGATTCCTGTAATTCATGGGGACAATATTTATGTCCTGCTGGAACGGTTGTATACCCAACTGACGATAACAGTGGCGACGTACCAAAAGTGTGTCGTAGCGCAGAATCACAAAGTTGTTATCAAAGATGTCAATTGGAAAGTTTTGGAAGAAATTATAACGGTATTTCGTATAACATTGCAACTGCATCTGTAGATACTGAAAAAATCGCATGTAAAAAGGCATGTGATGCAAGCCCAAAAACACAATGTCAAAAATGTCGGTTGTTAAAGGTATTAACCGATGGCGAAGATGTTTACGAAGGTTGGATTAATGCCGAAGAAACATCAAATGACCAAAGAACGGTTGTTGCATGTGCATCTGGTGCATTAAACAGTTCTGCATTATTTGCACGTCGCACGAAAAACAAAAATGGTGCCGGATTGGTAGATATTGATAAATTGGATACATGGTTGCACCAAACCGAACCAACCGTTAAAACAGAGGCGGCTAATGCATTAAAATGGTGTTATAATCCTTCACAGGAAGATATATTAAAATCTTCGATTTCCAGTCGTTCTGTCCCTGCAAAAAATCAATTGTTTTGTGTAGAACACAATGGTAGCAATGATAATTTCACAGAATCAAAAGATGAAAAGAATTGTCCATATATCGCCGGGACTTATGCAATATGTGATACGCATTTGTTTAATGCAGGGAAAACAGAAATCCCGACAAATACCGAAAAAATGCAGGAAATCAAAGATGCAACTGCGATGAAAGTGACCGTTGTTTCGCAACAAATGTATAAACAATATGAATATTTGAATGCGACTTTGCGCCGTTTGAAAACCCAACTTGAAAAGGCTGTATTAACATCGAATTTAGAGGCGGCGGGCGCAAAAAGCGATGGTTCTTCGTCTGGTGGATTGGCGGGCGGCCGTGGCGACAGTGATAAAACAATATATCTTGCCGGGGCAAATAATTGCTCGAATTTTATGGATTTTGACAGTGCTTATAATTGTTTACAAACGAATGTCAGTTTGATTATCAATAATGCAAACGGCAGCAATTATAAAAACGCATGTTTACAATTACAAACAACCCTTCAATCCGCAAAAACAATATTGGGTGATAGAACAATAAACAATTGTGACGGGATGATTACACCTGGTAATTCAAAATCTTGCAGTGCGAAAAATAAAGAAGATGTTGTAACCTGTGCCCAGGCTATTAATTACGCTGTGATGGCTGAAAAAAGAGAACAATCACAAAAAAATAGTAGAATGGGTGGCTGGGGCAACCCGTAATGATTTCAGTATGAACGATAATTTTTAGAGATATTTTTCACAAAATTATAAAAAATTTATTCAAAATTTTAGTCCGCCACCCGGCGGTTTTTTTATTTTTGTTGCGGTTTAAATTCCCCGCCCGGGGCGGGGAATTTAGACTACGGCGATAATTTTTATGAATAAAAATATAAAAAAATAATCACAAAAATAATCACAAAAATATAAACAAATTATTCAAAAAAAGAAAATTTGGGGGTGAAAGGGGTGAAAAAATGGTCCTTTACAGATACCGGAAATCTGGGAAAAATGAAAATATTTAAAAAAAAATGAAAAAAAATTAATTTTTCACTTGCATAACGATTCGTTTTTTTTCTAGAATCCAAATGTAACCTATAAAAAAAGGAAGGAACATGAAAAAAATCTTTTTAACTTCGGGGTTAGTGCTGTGTATGGCATGCCCTGCAATGGCAGTAACTACAGATATTTCGTATAGCGGAAATCCTCCTGTATACGATGCAGGTGCTGCTTGTACAGAACCATATTTGGGACAGACAGAAGGTAGTGTAGCTTTCGAACCAATTTGGGAAAATAACAAATATTCTATCACTTATGCGACAGACGGAAATGGTACTGCATCCAGCCCGGTTACTGTCAGTAACGTAGAATATGATGTTTCAACCCACACGGTTTTGGCCGAAGGTGCGTCAACTGATGGGAAATCTGGTATCACATCAAATCCTGGTTATCACTTTGTTCAATGGGTTGGTTCAAGTACAAACGCAACAAACTATACACCTGCTGATTACCAGCCGGGTGCCAGCTTTAATCCATATCAAATCAACGGTGATTTGGTGTTGACTGCACAACATGCTGCAAATGATACAACAATTACTTACAGCTGTAACGCACCAACTAATGCATCATCAACTTTGAATGCTGCTGCTGTTGTTGCTGGTAATACAGGTGGTGGTAATGTACCAGGTAATGATACATTTACGTATGGTCAAAGCGAAACATTTGCATCTGCATCTTGTACATTGGAAGGTTATACGTTTAACAGTTGGACATGTACCAAAGATGCTAATAACTCAAACGCAACTGGTTTAGCAGCTTCATATTCAGTTGGACAAACGGTTAATCCATGGGAATACACTGGTAGTCATGGTGGAACAGTATCGTGTGCTGCTAACTGGACACCGGTGACATATACAATCACGTATGATTGTGGTGCCGCAAAAGATGGTTCTGCTTCTACGGCCACTATGTCAGGTGATGCAACTGTCAGCATTAATATGGATGCCAACTATACTTTGGCTGCTGCTGATAAATGTTCAATGCCTGGTTATACATTCAAAGGATGGAGTTGCGACAATGTTCCAGCCCCAACATCTGCAGATTATATTGTTAACTATACAAATTACTCTAACCAACCAGCAACTGCATGGGCTGCTGGGGCAACTGGAAAATATGCTTATGCGGGTAACACAACATGTACTGCTATGT
>CAMVPZ010000026.1 GCA_947169505.1 uncultured Pseudomonadota bacterium | reverse complement strand
TAGGTTATTCAATTGTTTTCGTCCAAAATCATCCAAAATTATCCACAATTATAAAATCAACCGGCACAGATATATCAACACACCAAAATTTTCTACCATTTTCAGCCGACAATTTGCAAAACGCATCCCCCAATCCGCCGGCATACACATATCTTCCATCCACCCCAACATGCGCAACAATATCAACCATGGGTGTTCCACCGGTCAAACTGTGTTCTTTAAACACATCCGCCATCCACGCTACTTTTTTTGTTATTGTGTTTATTTTTATAACTTGACCAGTGGAAAGCCCCGTGTATATAAATTTCCCAACACATATCGGGGATTGATTACTTTTTACCACACTGTCATTTGCAAATCCGGCATAAATTTTATTTTCACCATTCCAGATATTATTTTTTGCATCCTGCTTATATCCACAATCTTTATCACCATATATCTCTTTGATATTTTGTGATAAATCCGGAACATCTTGGTTTATCACTTTGATATCATGCGTATCAAATATATCATGTCGTACACCCGGCAATATCGGGTCATGTTTTGAACAAGCCCCAATGGCAAACAAAATCATCAAAAATACGATACTTTTTTTCAAAACCGCCCCCTATTTCAAAGTTTGTGCAGTTGCAGAAATACTGGCCGGTGCATCTTGGTCATTTATAATTTTATCCAATAATTTATTCGCATTGACAACATCACCATTTGCCAAATATTTTTGCGCCACCATCAAAGTTGCTGTATAATAAAAAGGTGATTTCTTGGTATCCATACTTGATAAATACGACACAAATTCAGCAACCTCCATTTTATCACCATTAATGGAAGCCAAATGCAATCTCGCCAAATCTTTGAAATCACGTGTATGTCCATGTTCGGCCAAATCTTCCAATTTTTTAACGTCATTATCAATCAAATAAGATTGAAACAGTGCCAAATCAGATGTTGCACCACGACTGTCTTTTGCCAAATTTGCCAACGCATTCGCATCAACATTATTAATCGCACTTTCATAAACAACCGCCGTAGCAATTTTAGAAGACCAATACATACGCATACCGATTTGATAGGCGCATACCACAAACATTATCGCCACCACAGCCCAAGTAATATGTTTCCAATACTTTTTCAAAAATTGTTGAGTTTTTTCATTATTAACATCTTCCCAAACTTCGCGATAAAGTGCATCTTCTGCATATTCTTGACGTGTTTTTTTAACCGGTTGTTTAAGGTTTTTATTTCTTTGTAAAATAGTTGCCATAAAAATCTCCTGTCTTGATAATTTCTATTTTGTTGTTATACTATAGAATGTATGGCTAAGGAAATCAAGACAACTTTACCGTCAACAAAAACGAACACCATGATACCGGTCTATGGTGCTGGTGATGATGTCAGTTTATCTAAATATATCAACGAAATTCAAAAATTTCCTATTTTAAGTGCCGAACAAGAATACGAATATGCATCCCGTTGGGCAAAAAACCAAGACAGTGTTGCGGCTGAAAAATTGGTGGCTTCGCATTTGCGCTTGGTGGTATCTGTGGCATACGATTTTAAAAACTATGGTCTGCCGATATCTGACTTAATCGCCAGTGGCAATATGGGATTGATGCAAGCATTACAAAAATTCGATCCCGAACGTGGATTTCGTTTTTCTACATATGCTATGTTTTGGATCAAGGCGGAAATTTACGAAACAATATTGAATAATTGGTCTGTTGTAAAACTTGGAAGTTCCGCCAATCAAAAGCGTGTGTTTTTTAATTTAACAAGGGCCAAACGTGCTTTGGGTATTATGGATAACAATTTAACAAACGAACAAACAAAACAAATCGCAGAATATTTATCGGTCCCAGAAAGTGACGTTGAAAAAATGGCAACACGAATGTCTGCACGTGATGTTTCGTTAAACGCACCATTAAATACCGATTCGGATTCAAAAGACCTTTTATCTAATATGGCGGACCCGAAAATTAATATTGAAGAAAGTCTGGAACAATTGGAATTCAAACGTCGTGGATATGAATTATTAAAAAAACATTTGGCAACATTACCTGAACGTGATCGTGAAATATTAACGGCCCGTCGGTTATCTGACCCGGCAGCAACATTGGAAACATTATCTAAAAAATACAATATTTCTCGTGAACGTGTTCGCCAAATCGAAGAACGTGCTTTTAATAAAATCAAAGATGCAATTATAACAGAATCTAACCCAAAAAAAATAACCCAAGAAGATTAAAATGAACATGAAAAAAACGGCTTTATTCACAATTATGTGTACTTTTGCAACCGGCGCAAATGCGTTAGATTTCAAAACAGGCAATTGGTCTTTTAAATTAGATGCAGATGGCATGGTTGGATTTTTGGAACCAAAACGTGAAAAGCCTATATTCATAAACGATTGGGATGTCAAAGGTCAAATTTTTTACAATTTAAATCGCACACAAAGATTCGGTACAGTATATTCTATTGATGCAGATTGTGTCGAAGACGATGAATATGTACATGACGCTTTTGTTTTATTTGAAGACAGAAATTATGGTCGCGCAGAATTTGGTTTAACCCACTCTATTGCACGAAAAATGGGATTGGGATTACCAGACGTTGGGTATCTGCGTATAAACAACAAATCTATATTGCATAAAAAATTAAACCTGAAGAAAGTTTTAATATCTGATACAGCCGCCACAACGGGACACGAAGTATTACGTCTTAATCTGGCAACTGTATCCACAGACTATGGACAATACGGTTTATCTTTATCTGGTGGCGGTGATGATTATAACTATGCGATTGACGGCGCATTTAAAATTAAACAGCCCCATGGAAAAATAAAATCTGCATATTATGTCGCAGTATCTTATATGGACAAACCCGAAAAATATACAGAAAATTCTTTTTCACCAGATGTGACGGCCGATTGGCGTGGACAAATCGCAACCGGGATTAATTTACAATACAACAGTTTTATATGGGGATTATCCGGCCGTTTAATATATGACAAAAATCCAATTATAAAAACCGCAGACGGTTTTATTGCCGGCACTGGAATAAGTTATGATTTATTAAAATCCAGCATATCTTTGACATATCTTTTTTCAGACACAAACCTTTGGACACATCGTGATAAAATAACGAACGAAAAAATGTCTGGGGATAATATACATACAATATTGGCTTCGTTTCGGTATAAATATAATGAATATGCCAGTGTATTTATGTCTGGCGGCTTTGCCGACACCACACCATTTTTTGCAGTTGGTATCAAAGCCGGATTTTAAAAAACTTTTTCAACATAATTTAAATCAAACATGTCATTGTTGCAGGGATGTTTTTCACCATAAACCACACATTTCTGTAATCTGACATATACAGACACGTTAAAAATATTGCACACACCATCAATACGAATAGCACACTGACCTTTTTGCCATGCAAACAATACACACCAATATTATAAAGCAGAAATAACATGTACAAATCAACAATCGCACTGATTAACCACATTGATGTACAATCAAATGCCAAAGAATTTGAAATTAATGCCAATGGGTAAATGAAAAATACAGAAGCAATACCTTTGATTGCAATTTCCCAATCACGATCACCACCGGTCACTTCGGAAACCAACATCATTAATCCGCCACATACAAATAAAAGGATGACTGCCAATACAGGATAAACCACCAAAGCACGAAAAAGTGAAAATATAGTAAACATATCCCCACGAATCAAATTCAAAATTAAAACCACTATGCCACCAACCAATCCCCAAAGGAACGCTTTTAATATCGCATCTTCCATTTTTCCATCAGCAACAATACGTGTAAAAAAATATTTAGGTTTGAAAAAAATATCCGTTAATTTTGACAACCACCCTCTTTTTTTAGCTTTCACAGCCCTTACGGTTTTGGCAGATTTCTTTAATTTCATTTTTCGCCCCCTTGTTCGAATAATTTGATTATTTATATTTTTGCTTTATAATTATAAAAAATCAATGGAAAAAAACATGAAAAAATTGGTTATCGTCGGGCGACCCAATACTGGTAAATCGACACTTTTTAATGGACTGACAAATTCACGGGATGCGCTTGTCCACGACCGTCCCGGGGTCACACGTGATACAATTTCTGGAAATATGCCAAATCGTCCATGGACTGTGTTTGATACGGCAGGTCTTGAAAATGTAAAAACAGGCATCGCCCACAATTCAACAGACATGGCGATAAATGCTATTGAAAGTGCCGATGCGATTTTGTTTGTGGTTGATGGTCGTGCTGGATTAAATCCAATGGATATTGAATGGGCTAAATTGGTACATAAAAAGACCCGGACACCCGCCATGCTTTTAATCAACAAAACCGAATCGTCAAAAAGATTAAATGATATACATGATTTTTATAAATTGGGATTTGGCGAACCGGTTTTAATTTCTGCCGAACACAAACGTGGATTTGATGCAATTTATGAATTTATCGATAATCTGTATACGACAGATTCCGCCGTATACGACGAAAATGATAATCAAATTAAAATTGCGGTTTTGGGTCAACCAAACGTTGGAAAATCTACTTTTGTAAATCGTGTATTGGGTGAAAAACGCCAAATAGTTATGGATGCCCCCGGCATTACACGTGATACTGTAAAAATACCAACACGGTTTTATGGTCGTGATATTGTAATCATGGATACGGCGGGTTTACGTCGCAAAGCGGGTGTGACAGATGACGTTGAAACATTATCTGCATTAAAATCATTGGATGCTATTGAAAAATCAAACATTGTTATTTTAATAGTAGATGCCACAAAAAACATTGAAAACCAGGCTTTATCCATTGCTGCACGTGTATATGATGCCGGTAAAATTTTATGTGTCGCATTAAACAAATGGGATTTGGTTGACCCGATTGAAAGAGATGAAAAATTATTAAAATTAAAACATCAATTTAATAATTCTTTTCATCAAATTATAAAACCGCTTATATTGGCTATATCTGCTGAAACCGGCACTGGTGTTCAAAATCTTTTCAAACGTATATATGAACAATGGGATATTTCAAATGCTGATACCCCAACCAGTTTGTTAAACCGCATCATTGAAAAATTAATAAACGATCGTCAACCACCGATGTCACGTTTAAAAAGACCAATGAAGATTAAATTCGCACGTCAAACGGGACATCATCCAATAAAATTTACCATAAATGTCGGCGGGGCTAGTGATATCCCAGAATCTTATACCCGCTATCTTCGTCGTGGTATTGCAAACGCATTACATTTGGAACATTTACCAATCGTAATTGAATACAAAAAAGACGAAAATCCGTTTGATTAAAAAATCGCCTATACGGCGATTTTTCTATTGTATACAATTTTTCGTAAAATCAATTATTGAACCGAACAGCACTGCAAAAAAGAAACATACAGAGCCCCCTATCACAAACAAATGCCATAATGCGTGTGCAAATTTAAGACGGCGCCATAAATAAAATATAACACCAAATGAATAAGACAAACCGCCCGCCAAAACAAACCACATGCCACGTGCAGATATCGTTTCCATCATAGCAGGCAAAATCCAAATTAATGCCCATCCCATAATTAAATACAATGCAACCAACCATTTTGGCTGTTTACGAGGATTATGTATTTTCATAATCGCCCCAAATATAACGATAGCCCATAAAATACCGAACATAGACCAACCCAGCGCAGTATGACCACATCGATTTAAATTCACCAATAAAAACGGGGTGTATGTACCAGCGATTAACGCATAAATAGCAATAGAATCCCAAACTTCGAAAAAACATTCACTTTTGTCACCAATAGTTGCATGACACATTGTGGATCCAAAATACAATGTAAACATGGTCACACCAAATATAGAACAAGATACAGTTGCCCACACATTATGATGAACCACCGCAAACGCAACCAACAAACAAAGCGCAGCCACTGCCAAACCAATACCGATACCATGCGTCAATATATTTACAGCCTCTTCCGCTTTAGTTGATTGGCGTTCCCAACGGAACAAACCGGTTGCCTGTAACACCTTTAACAAACCGTATGCGTGTTTGTCTTTTTTAACAGCACGCAATTTTTGTTTAACAACTTTTTTACTTTTTACCATTTCTTTTCCTTTCATATTTTATATTACAAAATCATTTCTATTCGATTACAAACACGTTTTTCACCCAACACAGACATTATTGAATATAAATCTGGTGTATTAGTGCGCCCCGTCATCGCAACACGCAAATTCATAGCCGCTTCACCCGGTTTAATATTGTATTTTTCTGCAACAGCAACAATCTTATTCCACCAAGTATCTTTGTCATCAGCCGCATTGTATGTCGCCAAAAATTCACGCAACACATCCCGATTATATTCGTATTCTTTGTTCGGCACGAACAAGAAATCCCAAAAGTACGACACTTCATCCAAAGTTTGTTGCCACGTAATAAAATCTTTACGTATGCGTTTGATATTATCACGTTCAATAGACAACACAGATGTTAAATAATCAATATTTTCAACCTGTTTTTTATTATCTTCATTTCCGTATTCTTTTGCCCAATCAACAACGAATTTGACCAAATCTGGAACAGGTAATGTTGCAATATATTCTTTGGCCCACCATTCCAATTTTTTCATATCAAACAAAGCCCCAGACATCGGTATTTTTTTTGGTTTCATTTCAAATTCCCAATAATTTTTTACCATGCCTTTCATTTTTGCTTCTTCATAACCAGATGCCAAAATATTCCCCAAATATTCAATTACAGCCTCAGTTGGCCAGCCAGCCTGCAAGAAAAACGCAACATTACATTCCGGGTCTTTACGTTTGGACATTTTACGTTGTTTACCAGTTTCTGCATCAATTTTATCAAGTGTAGACGTATGAATATAAATCGGTGGTGTCCAACCCATTGTGCGAAATAATTGATAATGCAATGGTAGTGATGGCAACCATTCTTCACCACGAACAACATGCGTTGTTCGCATAAAATGATCATCTACTAAATGAGCAAAATGATATGTTGGTAAACCGTCATTTGATTTAATTAAAACCAAATCTTCATTATTTTCTGGGAATGATATAGAACCACGAACCGCATCTTTACAATAAATTCTGTTGTTTGGATTTCCCGTTGAATACAAACGAATCGATGGAATTTCACCATTATCAAGATGTGCAATAATTTCTTCTTCGGTTAAATCACGGTCACGTGCCCATTCGCCATAAATACCAGTTGCAAATCCAGCCGCATTTTGCTTTTTACGAATTTCATCCATTTCTTCCGGTTTTAAAAAGCATGGATATGCCAAACCTTTTTCCAATAAATAAGCAGCCACAGAATGATAAATATCTTTGCGTTTTGATTGGTAATACGGTCCATATTTTTCATCGTTATTATATTTCAAACCAAAATTAGCCATCGCATTTTTAACAACATCTACTGCGCCTTGAACCTCACGCTTAGTATCAGTATCTTCAATACGCAACATAAAAACACCGCCTGATTGTTGTGCCAACTTATAATCAATCAAAGCCCCGTATAAATTTCCAACATGCATAAAACCAGTAGGACTTGGTGCAAAACGTGTCACAAAAGCCCCATCACCCAAACCACGTTCTGGAAATTTGGCTTCTAATTCATCCAAAGTATATTTGGGTGCACCGCCCAACACACGTGCTATTAAATCTTTTGATAATCCGTTGCGCATTTTATTTCATCCTTGTTTTTTAACTAATTCATTTTATACTAATTATATGGAAAAACAAGAATTAAAAGATTTTATTCAAACAGAATTGCGAACTTTCGGTCGCAGACATGGCAAAAAATTGTCTATTCGCAAACAATGGCTGATGGACAATTTATTACCAAAAATCGCTCCAAAATCGGCAGATTTCACGAAAAAAAATACAATCTTGGAAATTGGTTTTGGGAACGGCGAACATCTGCGTGATTTATCTGTTAACAATCCCGATTCGATTATTATTGGCGCAGAACCTTTTGCAAACGGTGTGGCGGCCCTACTTTCTGCTATAGCAAACGAATCGAATAATACTTTGATTGAACAATATAAAAACATACGAATTTGGCCAGACGATGTTCGCATATTATTAAAAGATTTTTCAAATTCAAAATTTGATGAAATTTGGGTTTTACACCCTGACCCATGGCCAAAAGCACGTCACGAAAAACGTCGTTTGCTTAACCACGATTTTTTGAATTTATTATCGAAACATTTAACACAAAATGGAAAAATTGTTATCGGTACAGACCATTGGGAATATTACGATTGGATTATTAATGAATTAAAAGAAACCAATTTAAAAATCAAATCAACAAAACTTGATATAATTAAAACCAGATATCAAATTAAAAACAAAGCCGGCACAGTCGAACCGAAATATCTTATCCTTGCCAATCAATAATCCAAAAAGAAACGTAATCTTTCTGTTAATTCCGGTTTTTCACTTTCGACCAAACGTATAACTTGGTCCATACGATCAAAGTTATTATTTAAAATGAAATGTAATTCACCATCCATATCCCAATTTTGCAACATCCCATATACACGTCCTACAAAATCAGACCGATTTTTCATATCTTCTTTCAAAGTTAATACCAATGCTTTGGCATGTAAATTACGTAATTTTTCAAATATATTTTTCCAATTATGCACATCTATATCTTGAATATCTATCGCCACACATAAATCATGTTGAAAAAACAAATCATCACGAACCACAGAAATTTTTTCTGCAAATTTTTCAAAATCTCGCATTTCCATAAATATTTGCACACCATTTGCGCCCTTTTTGCAAATATTTTTTATATTTTGCGCCAATTCATAAATACAAGAATCCATATTTTTACGATCTGGTGCAAAAACGAATCGTGTAAAAATTTTTATACCCACCCGTTCCAAATAAGTCCAAATATTATAAACAATTTCAGGCGGCACAGATATCATATCAATACCACTTTGAATAATATAATCCGCCATACCCGCCAAATCGTTTGTGTCATTAACATTATCACACCACAAAGCGAGCCTTTTGTCCGAATCGTTAAAAATTTCATTCATCTCTATCATTTATTTCCAGTTTATCACAAAATGTGATATAATAAAAACGAAATGACAAATAAATTTGAACGTATTTTATTATCAATACTTATTGGCACATCTGTTTTGCTTGGGTTGTCATTTTGGCTTAATATAATCTATGGTTTTAATTTATTTTATTCAAAACATTGGGATGAACTTGCTAAATTACAGGCAGAACATGCACCTATCAGCACCGGTTTTTATGCTTCCATTGGTATCGCAATATTAATATTTATATTGGGGTTGATTTTTGTATACGTACCAAAATTTAAACATCAAACAAAACAAACAATTACCGAAAAAAAAACTGTTGAACAAAAAATCGAACTGCAAACATACACACAAAAAGAAATCAACCAAGAACAAAATAATATATCAAACATACCCGTACCACAACACAGTGTTCCTTTGGCACGTCCCCCAAGATTAAATTTGCCCACCAACATGGCGCAAATCGTTGCACAAAAACATCAACAACAAAACATTCAATCATCACAACAACCAAAACAGAATCCTGAAAATTCTTCTGTTAATCCGTACAATTCAATATTGGCGGAAATGTTTGCTGAAAAAGGATACACAATAAAACCAAATCAAAAAATTTCTGGTTTTACACCAAATTTATTTGCTATCGGTCCGGACGAAATACTTTGGATTGGTGGCACGGACCAAGATATTACAAAATTACAATCAGCGGTTGATAGATTGCAATCTTTGTTCGAAGAAACTTTGGAAGATATAACAATAAACATCAATCCATTTATGTTATACACAACGGACAACCAACAAACCAGTGATTCAATTACTATTTTTAAATCTGTTAAAGAATTAAAAGAATTTATTTCTGGCTTGCCTGCCGTTCCAACAGAAGATGCCGGTCTTGACAAAAGCAATTTTGAAGCATATTCTGAATACATAGATACTATAATCCAATATCTTAAAAGTACAGGATCGTAAAAAACAATGCAATTAAATGAAACTTCCGCACTTGAAAGACTTGCTGTTTTGGGAATGGATGATATGCCAGTGATAGAATACACACCAAAACAAAGCAAATTAGATCCTGATTGGTTTAAAAAATATTCTGCACTGCGACGTGAATTTTTATCATCTCTTTCGGATTCAATGGAAGAAATAGCATTCATGAATTTATCCCAAGATGAATTTATAAACCTGGTGATGGGAAACTCTTTACCTGAAAATTTATCAATTCGTTTCAGGATACCGTTGTTATGGGGTGGTGAATTAAAAATTGAAAATTTATTTCTTTGTTCTACTTTTCCCCATTCAAACAATCTTGACAGATTTATTATTGAACAAAGCGACGCAAAAACCGTATATTTACCAAACCCAAACAAAAAAATATATGTTACAACGCACACTGGTGGTGGGGGGGCTGGCGGTAATGCAGCATCTGACAGATTAAGTCAAACCGCATTTACTTTTATGTCTGGACGTGGGAACGAATAATGATGACAACGAATGAATTTTTATCTTTTGTAA
>CAMVPZ010000025.1 GCA_947169505.1 uncultured Pseudomonadota bacterium | reverse complement strand
CCATCTGCCGGATTACAATAATATAATTGAATCAAAGAATACTTGTCGTCCACTTGAAATACTTTTAATGCATGACTTGGAAAGCATTCTGGATTGCGTATAGTTTGTGGTGGTATTTCTGGTGCAATCAATCCGGCACAAGAACACAAAATCAAACTTAATAAAATAATCTTTTTCATGCACAATCCTTTCTTGAATATATTGATGATAAAACATTTATAACATGAAAGCAATAATCGTTTTAAGCCAAAAATCAAACCAGGAATAAACTCTCTGGAATGCGCACGTGTCCTCGATACATAACCCTAAGGGATGGTTAAATAGATTATCCGCACGCACCTCGATATATAATAACAACAAATAACAAAAATCTTGTGAACTTCGATTTTTGAATTTGTTTTAATTATATATCTTCGTATTCGCTCACACGGCACATTTTATGTGCCGGCTGTGCGGCAATCGTGACGATTTCGCTGCGTTATCACTTGCAAAATCTACTGCTTGTCGAACGATGTTTTCAAATCAAACGGACACAACAAGCCAAAATGAAAACCATCCACAAGGGATGGTTTTAATTTTGGTTGGAGCGCACGGATTCGAACCATGATAAAGAGAACCAAAATCTCTTGTCCTACCATTAGACGACGCTCCAAGACTTTGCCTATTATATATTGCTTTTTTATTTTTTCAATAACAAAATGCAAAATATCGCACATTTTTGTGAATATACTCTTGACTTTGATAAAATATATACATATAATCGTTAAAGTTTTTAATGATTTAATTTTTTAATAATTCCAAAGGATAAAATATGACTCACACAGAAGTGACCCAATTGGTGTCTGAAAATATGCGAATTTTAACCAGATTTTCACGTCGTTTGGAATCGGTTTTTGTTGGTCATGGTTCAAAAAAATCCAGACAACAAATGGCTTTTTTAATGCGTCTTTATTTGGTTGGAAAAATCAAATTAAAAGATTTTGCCAATCGTGAAGCAATTTCAACTGCGGGACTTTGTGGCATTTTGCGTAAATTGGAACAAGACAAATTGGTCGTGCGCAGCGATGATGTGAATGATCATCGTGATGTATGGTACGAAGTGTCTAAATCTGGAAAAAGTTTGGCTGAAAAATTGATAGACAGACGGGTGACCGCTTTGGGTGAATTATGCAAAGTTTTGCCCGAAGAAGACGAAGACAGATTGGCCGAATCAATGAGAACTGTAAACGAAATTTTGAAAAAGATGGAGGCATTAAATGCGTAATTTTTTAACCGTTGTTTTGTGTGGTTTAATTGGTATAACAAATTCTTTTGCGATGGATTTATCTTTGGATGATGCGGTGAAAAAAATTGTTGAGCAATCTAATGATTTAAAAACAGCAGAAGCCAACGTTAAAAAAGCCCGTGCGCAATTAAGTGCTGTGAATGCGAACCGTTGGATGTCGATTGATGGCACTGTTTCGTATATGAATTTGATTGATCCTGTTCATCCAACAAGTTCCCAAGGTGTAAAGATACCATCCGATATAGGTGCGATATTGAATAAATCTTTGCCAATGCCGTTAAGCGAAATTCCAGACAATATATTTTCTGCGGGTGTGCAAATTACGCAACCTATCTATACGTTTGGAAAAATAGGCAATGCGGTTGATGCGGTACATGATGCGATTGATATGTCTAAATCTGCAAAAGATTTAACATTACGTGAAGTAAGATATGCGGCTGCAAATCTTTATTGGACCGCCAAAATGGCTGATGGTGCGGTTATGGCAAATCAAAAAAATCTTGATAATGCACGTGCTGCACGTAAAAAATTAACCGCTGCGGGGCGTGCCAACAGAAGTAATTTAATTAAAATCGAATCTGATATTGCAACCAAAGAAATAAATTTGTCGGATGCTGAATTTAACCGTGATACAGCATACAGAATGCTTAAAATCATGGCGGGTATTGATACAGACGAAGAAATTGTCTTAATCGATGATTTTCCAGATTCTTTTGAAGAATTAAATGTTGGAAAATTGCAATCTAATCCTGAATGGGATATTTATCAAAAACAAATAAAAATGTATGAATCAAATGCTTCATCTAAACGTGCTGGGGGTTATCCAACATTGGCGGCGGTTGGCTCATATTCTTATTATGCGTTAAGTAATGATGTTGGACATATGTTTGAAAAAGAAGGTTCGCAATCTGCGTATTTGGGATTGGCTTTACAGGTTCCATTATTCAATGGTGGTTTACATTCTGCAAACGCAACAATTGAAGCGATGAATGCAGAATCTGCACGCCAAGAATTGGATAAATCTAAAAAATTAAAGACCGAAGAATATAATACTGCAGTTAATAAATATAAACATCTTTGTGATAATTTGGATAAATTAAACGAAGCACATAATTTAGCGCAAAAGGCATATGATGTTTCTGCTAATCGTTTTGCGGCCGGGCAAACATCTGCTGTAGAATTATCTGATGTTGCAGGTGCACTTTATCAAATGGATATGGCGGTATTGAATGCAAAGTATAATATTTTGATGGCAAAAGAATCTGTGAAAAAATTGGGTGAAAAAAATGATAAGTAAAAAACAAATCAAAGATTTAACAGAAAAATTAAAAATGCCGAAATATAAAAAGATTATTTATATAATTATCACAGTTATAATTGCTTTTCTTTTTATACACAGATTTTATGTTTTTTTCCAAGAACAAAATTTTAATGTTTTTAATATTGCTCGTAATAATTTGGAAAAAGGAACACCGGTTAATGTATTGTATATGGAAAAAAATAATGGTGTTTTATATGAACCTTTGACAATAAAAAACAATACAGCATATATATCTGGTGCACGTGTTAATATTTTTCGTTCGGGTCAAAAATCTGGGAAATGTAAAATTATTTCTGTGTCGAAAAATATTGATTTAGATACTGGTATGCATGTGATAAAAACACAAAATTGTAAAGATGGTTTACAAGATATTGAAAAAGAAAAAATTGGTTTGTATATTCCAATGTCTGCAATCTCAGGAAACACTGTATACGTTGTAAATAACGGTGTTGCAGAAAAACGTCAAATTGAAATTTTGGATCAAGATGCACAAAACGCATTAATTAAATCTGGGATCCAAGAAGGTGATATTGTTATTTTATCAAATGTAAAAAATAATGAAAAAATTAGAGTTATGGAATAAAACAAAGGGCAAATAAAATGTTAAAATTCTTTATACAAAAACCTGTCACAACCATAATGTTTGTTTTGTTTTTTGTAGTGTTGGGTATGGTTTCTTTTCCAAAAATGAACATTGAACGTACACCGTCTGTTGATTTTCCATATGTGACCGCAACTTTTGTTTATCCGGGGGCATCAAGTGAAGAATTGGAAACCCAAGTTGTAAAAAAGGCTGAAAATGCCATGTCAGAAGTTGCAGGCGTAAAAAAGATTACTTCACAAGTATATGAAAATATGGCGTATGTTATTTCAGAATTTAATTTGGGTGTAAATGTTGACGACAAAGCCAATGAAGTAAAAGCCAAAATAGATAGTTTGGCAAATGATTTTCCAGATGATTTGAAACAACCTGTGATTGCAAAATTAAATCCTTTGCAAACTCCGGTTTTAGATATAGTTATCAGTGGTGGTAATCCAAAAGATGTTGAAAAATATATAACAGATACACTTGCTAATAAAGTGACCGCTGTCAAAGGTGTTGCATCTGTAAATACTTTTGGTGGACGTCAAAGGGCTGTTCGTGTTGCGATGGATCCAGATTTAATGGCGGCACGTGGTGTCACGGTGAATGATATTGTTTCTGCCATAGCCACACGCAATTTAAACGTACCAGGTGGAAAAATTGAAACGAACATTAATTCTGCAAACGTCAGGTTTATTGGCGAATTTCAATCTGTTGAAGAAATTGCAAATCTTGAAATTACAACTGTTGAAGGTGAAACATTTAAATTATCATCGGTTGCATCTGTGACCGATGCTATGCGTGATATAGAAAAAGGTGCAATGTATAATGGCAAAGATGTTATTATCATGTCTGTAGTCAAAGCCAGTGATGGTAATGCAATAAAAATATCAAAAGCATTGCGTAAAAATTTGCCAGAATTGGAAAAAGATTTACAATCAAAGTTCCCAGATACAACTATGCAGATAGTTTCGGATTCTTCCACTCATGTTTCCCAAGATACGAACGACACAATAAATGGCATTATATTGGGTGTTATATTTACGGTGTTGGTTTTATTGGCTTTCACACGTAATTGGCGTTCAACAATTATTGCAGGTGTAGTGATTCCTGCGTCATTATTATCTGGATTTTTCTTGATGAATGCGTCTGGTTTTACAATCAATGCTATGACACTTTTGGCATATGCTACGGCTTTGGGTACATTGGTGTCGAATGCAATTATTTTGATTGAATCTGCGTTGACGGAATTGGCATCTGGGAAATCACCCGAATTGGCGGCAGAAGAAGGAACACGCAAAGTTGCGATACCTGTTTTGGCGGGTGTTGGAACGAACGTAGTGGTGTTTTTGCCTTTGGCTTTTATGGGTGGAATTGCGGGTCAATTCATGCTGCAATTTGGTATGACTGTTGTTTATTTAACTTTATTATCATTGCTGTTTTCGTTTACTTTAACCCCGATGATGATTGCGAAATTATTAAAATTGCCATCAAAACAAAAAACAAAACAAGTCAAAGAAAACAATAAAAAAACACGTCTTTATTCATGGTATGAATACCAATCAAAACATCCATGGATTGTGATTTTAATTGCTTTTGTTGTGTTGATATTATCTGCACAGTTAATGAAATTTACGGGCAACGAATTTTCTCCATCAACTGATGCGAACGAAATAACAATAACTGCACGTGCGCCAATGGGGGCTGTATATTCTAAATCTGAAGCAATCGCAAAAGAAATAGAACAAAGATTAAAACAATTTAACGAAGTGAAATCTGTGACCACTAAAATAGGCGATAAAGGTTTGCAGAATATCAATGTCAAAGTCGAATTAGTCGATGTTTCAAACCGTAATATCAGCGATAAAAAACTGGCACAAAAAATATTGCCAACTTTGGCAGATATAAACGATGCAGAAATTCAAATTCGTGCTGGGGAAAATATAAGCGGTTCTGGGTTTAATTCTGATATGGTGTTGAATATTTATGGTGAAGATGATGTCAAGCGTATTGAATATGCAAACCAAATAGTTGATATGGTTAATAAAATTCCAGAAGTACAAAGTGCTGTTTTTGCACAACAAACACCGAACAATGAAATTCGTTTTATTCCAGATGACGAAAAAATGAATTTTTGGGGTGTAAAAAATGCGTCGGCAGGGACTACTTTGCGTACAGCTCTTTTTGGAAACGACACATATAAATACAAAGAAAGTGGTGATGAATACCCAATAATTTTGGAATTTGAAAAACAATTTAAAAAACAATCTATGTTCGACAGTGTTTATGTAAATTCACACAAAGGTATGGTTGCTTTATCTCAGTTGGGGGATTTAGAAAGTATGCCGGCGACATCAAACATATATCGTATTGATAAAAATCGTGTGACAGAAATAGATATAAATATTGGTAAATCAACGATTGGTCCGGTTCAAGCGGAAATTGAAAAACAATTAAACACAATAAATTGGGAAAATGGGTATTATGCATCTTTTGCGGGTATGTCTGAAATCCAAGATGAAACCACAGGTGAAATTGCCCAGGCATTTTTATTGGCAACAATTTTAACATTTATGTTGTTGGCTGCGATAATGAATTCTTTTATACATCCATTTACGATTGCAACTTCGATTATAACCAGTTTTGCAGGTGTATTCATAGTGTTGTTTTTATCCGGGGCATCAATAAACATTGGTGCGATGATGGCATTCATTATGTTGGTTGGTTTGGTGGTTAATAATAATATTTTGGTTTTGGAACCAACGGTTGTACGTGTTCAACATGGCGAAGATGCTAAAACAGTGTTATGGGCAGAATTGATGGATAAAAAGCGCATGATTTTAATGACTACCATAGCGGTTGTTGCAGGTATGGTTCCGCAATTATGGTCTAATGATGGTATGAAAGTAGCAATGGGCGCTGTTATGATTGGTGGTATGTTGGCATCGTTGTTATGGACATTTACCTTGACACCGGCTATATTTTTTGTTATAGAAAAATCACGTAAAAAGTTTTTAACGTAATGAAAAAATGGGGAGAAACATGTTGAAGAAAGTGAACGTGGTTGTTTTTGATTTTGATGGGACAATTTCTGCATCGGATTCTAATTGGGAATTTTTTAAATATTGTTTTAAACATTCCTTTCGTCCGTGGTTCTATATTCCGTCTGTAATTGCGGGTTTTGTTGGAAGAATTGTAAATCCTGATGGAATTTGGTGGCGTGAAACAATTCGTTGTTTTATAACCCCAAAAATGGTACAGAACTTTTCAAACAAAGTTGTTGAATTACATAAAAAAAATCGTTTTGGTTGGGTCAAAGAACAGGTTGAAAAAGAAAAATCAGCGGGCAATAAAGTTGTTTTGATTTCTGCATCACCTGATTATTTAATACCAAAATTGGTGAAAGACATAAAATTTGATGCTGTTATATGTTCTAAAATGGATGAAAAAAAACCATATAAATATAAATTTTTATGTTGGGGAAAAAATAAGATAATCGCACTGGATAATTGGGCAAAAGAAAATAAATACATCCCGAATGTCGTATGTGCTTATTCAGACAGTAAAAACGATATGCCAATTATGAAAATCGCACGTGAAAAGGTTTGGATAAATTCAAGAACAGGCATGCGCAAAAAATAAAAAACACCACCCATTTGGGTGGTTTTTAAATGTTGGGTAAATATTTATCAATCTTCACCGAAATCCATATCACGAATTTTTTCGGCACGTGGACTTATCTTTGATATAGAAGTTTGTAATTCATTCATATCTTTTTGTGCCAACGCAAAATGTTGATCTACTTTTGATGCACGTTCATTCAAACGATTCAAATCAGTTAATAATAAATCCAATTCTCGTTTGATTTTATTTGCTACACGTTTAATTTTTATATCAGAAAGTACCGCACGAATAGTATTTAATGTTGCCCACAATGTAGCCGGTGAAACAATAAACACTTTTTTGTGTGCCGCATATTCTATGGTGTTTGGAAATTCGGTATGCAATACCATAAATATAGATTCCGAAGCAATAAACATCATCGCACTTTCCGCAGTTACGCCCGGAATAATATATTTTTCAGCGATTGCATCAATATGTTTGCGAACGTCCAATTCAAATTGCTTTTTTGCACCCAAATCATTTTTATTTTCCAATATTCGATTATAACTTTCCAATGGAAATTTACTGTCAATTATCATGTCGCCCGGTGGATATGGTAATCTTATTATGCAATCAGGTCGCACCGTTTGTCCCCCGTTTGATAAAACACTTTGAAAAGCATATGTTTCAGGTGGCATAATGTCTTGAACCAAATCTTCCAGTTGCTTTTCACCAAATGTCCCACGGGCTTGTTTGTTTCCCATTAATATATCTTTGAAATTCGCAATATCAGAACTTATATTTTTCAATTCCATCGCATTTTGCGATAACATCCCCAATCTCTCAGCCAATCTTTCACGCAATCTTGCATTATCTTCACGCAGCGATGATAAATCCAGATTTGGTTTGCGGAATATCAACACAATCAATAATACGACAATCAAGACCAAAAGCATTAAAATATAAGTTGTCATTTTAAAATCCTTTGCTACAATCTTTAATATAAACAATTATAAAAAGGTTTTTTATATGTTGCAAATGAAACTTTGTGGAGATTTAGTTTTGCGGGAAAAGTGCACGCCTGTGGCGGACATTACGCCCGAAATATTGCATACCATGGATGAAATGGTAAAAATGATGAAATCTCAAAATGGGGTGGGGTTGGCGGCACCACAAATTGGAATCACGCAAAGATTTTTGGTTATGATGAATCCTGATACAAACGAAATATACCGTATGATAAATCCAAAAATAATTGAAAAAAGCAGCAAGACTTGCATTATGGAAGAAGGATGTCTTTCTGTTTTGGGTGCGGATGGATTGCCGGTATATTCCAATGTGGTACGCCCTGAATCTGTGATTGTTGAATGGACGGACGAAAAAGGTGATACAAAAATGGCAAAAATGGCGGGGACTATTGCGCGTATTGTTCAACACGAAACAGATCATTTGGACGGTGTTTTGTTTATCGATTATTTATCCGGTGTAAAACGTGAAATGTTAATGCGTAAAGTAAATCGGAGACATTAAATGAAATTGATTTTGATGGGAACTAATGATTTCGTAGTTCCAATTTTCGATGATTTATCAAATAAACACGATATTATCGGCGTGTTTACTCGTGCGCCAAAACCAATGGGACGTAAACATGTTTTAACACCATCACCGGTGCATGTTTGGGCGCAAAGCAAAGGTTTAACCGTCCACACATCAATCAAAGAATTTGATTTAATTACACAAAAACCAGATATGATAGTCGTAATATCTTATGGCGTGATTTTACGTGATAATGTTTTGAATGCGGCAAAATGTATAAATATTCACCCGTCTTCTTTGCCGAAATATCGTGGACCTTCACCAATAAAAACCGCTATATTAAACGGTGATACCAATATAGATGTTTGTTTAATGGATATGGTGGCCGAAATGGATGCAGGTGATGTATACCTGCGTAAAAACATAACAATTGATGAAAATGATAATAATGAAACGGTGGAAAAGAAAGTGTCCGCTGTCGCAATTGAAATGTTAAATGAATATTTGAAAAATCCGGAAAAATATCCGGCAATTCCACAAAGCGGTGAACCCTTATACACCCGAAAATTTACTGGTGAAGATGAAATCATTGATTGGAAAAAATCCCCGCTTCAAATTCATAATCAAGTGCGTGCGCTGGAATGTGGTCGAACAAAAATAAATGGTATTGATGTTAAAATCTTGGAAACAAAAATTGAAAACGGTGAATTAAAAATAACTAAAATCCAACCAAGTGGAAAAAATCCAATGGATTGGAAAAGTTTTTTAAACGGTCTGCACGGTGGCGACATCAAATATGGTGAATAAATTATGCGTTATAAAATAAATATTGAATATGATGGAACAGATTTAATAGGGTGGCAGGAAAATCACCAGGGACCATCTGTACAATCTTTATTACAAGATGCGATTTTTCAATTCTGCGGGGAAAATACTACGGTTTATTCTGCAGGGCGTACCGATGCCGGTGTCCACGCAATAAATATGGTTGCGCATTTTGATTTAGAACGTGAACATGAACCAGAAACTGTTATGCGTGCGATGAATTTTTATTTAACCGAAAAACCGGTTGCTGTATTAAATTGTGAACAGGTCAGTGATGATTTTCATGCGCGTTTTTCATGTATCAAAAGACATTATAAATATATTGTTATCAATCGGTCTGCACCAATAGTTTTACAAAAAAATCGTGCATGGTGGGTGCCTAAAAAATTGGATATAAATGCGATGAAAAAAGCGGCACAAAAATTGATTGGAAAACACGATTTTACATCTTTCCGTTCAAGTCAATGTCAATCTAAATCCCCGATAAAAACTTTGGATTCAATCACAATTACACAAAACGGCGATGAAATAATTTTTGAATTTATGGCACGTTCTTTTTTACATCACCAGGTTCGAAATATGGTTGGCACTTTGGTTGAAATAGGGCTGGGTAAACCATTAGACATTGATGAAATATTAAATGCAAAAAATCGCAGTGCTGCAGGCATAAATGCACCGGCTTGTGGGCTTTATTTTATTGCTGCGGATTATGCCACGGACGACGATTAATAATTTTTCTTATTTTTCCATTCGGGTAAATCAGCAATCCATCATTTAATATTTTTCCATGACAATTTGGTGCGCTAATTTTAAATGTTGCAACTATGTAATCTGTACTTTTATCTTCACAAACATTTTCAATATTATTAAATATCGCTATAAAGTTTTGCATATATACTAAATTCCAATTTTTTGTTTTATATACACAAAATCCATGGTCGCATTTATATCTTTTATTGTGGGGCTTTGCTTCTTCATTATTAAATTCATACCAAGAATCAAAAGCAAAATAATGTTTAGACATCTTTGCGTGATTAAATTGTAATTTTTTATCAACAACAAAACCAACCAATTCATGATCGCTTGTTGCATAAAATAAAGGTTTTTGTCTGGTCGTATAAATTATCGTTGCGCCAGAAATAAATACGGCACACAAAACATAATTAATATTTTTTATAATCCATTTTTTTGAATCGTTTTTAACAGTTAATATTAAAAATAATAATCCAAAAATACTTAATATCAAAACCGTATTAGAAACATGTGGCATAGATACATTGGCATAAGGCAAATCTGTAATATATTTTGCAATTGATAAAGCAAAATCATAAACTTGATTGGTAATATTAATAATAAAATGATTTCCAAACAAAGATAATATTGTACCAATCATAATAAGTGGCATAATTGCAAATGAAAAGATTGGCAAAATGATGATATTGCCCAATAAACTGTAAATTGGTAAATATCCAAAATGTGCGATTATAAACGGCAAAGTAAAGATTGTCGCAATTAATGCGGTCATAAAAGATAAATATATCCAATGGAAAAATTTATTTATCTTTGTGCGTTTAATGTATTCTTTGTTTTGATAAAACCATAATAAACCAAAAACTGCCGCAAAAGAAAGTTGAAATCCAGCGGTCATAACATAAAACGGATTTATTAAAAATATTATCAAAAATGCCAAAGCGCCATTTCGTAAAGATAAAATATTTCGCCCAAACAAAGTTGCAATACCTATTAATGTAGCCATTAAAAAAGCACGAATTGTTGCGACACTGATACCTGATATACACAAATAAAATAATAAACCAATCCATGCACAAATCATTGCCGGGTATTTAGCAGGAATTCTTTTTGTAATTTTTGGTATCAAACGAAATAGTAAATAAAACAAAGCAAATAAC
>CAMVPZ010000024.1 GCA_947169505.1 uncultured Pseudomonadota bacterium | reverse complement strand
AAAACCGGTTTCCAAATCGTCTTGGTCCACAGTACTTGATTCAACAGTTGTAAACGTACGAGATTCAAACCGTTTGATATACCCGGTTGTTTTAGTATTTGTCACAGGCGCAACACGATTGTTACGTGTTGTCACACCAACATTCGTCACCAAAGAAACCTTACCCTGTTTTGCCAATGCTTCTATTAACGCATTTGTTCCAGCAATTCTGGCCATTGAACCATTATTAATTTGATCGTTGGTATATGCGCCGTCGACTACATTACCCGATGCATCTATATGTGTTGCACCTGTTAATGCAGATACAGCATTTGATAACACCGCAACATTCATAGAAGATGTTTCGGTTGACGATAAATTATTTTTAGGATTAGCAACCAAATTCAATCCCGAAGCAGAATTAATTGCTGCCGCTAAATTCAATCCAAACGCAGAATCATTCGACAAAGACACTTGCAACACTTTAACATCTATGGTCACCAATTGTGACAAACGTTTATTTTGTTTTGCGATATATTCCCCAACACGATTCAACACAGATGGCGCAGCGGTCACAGTTATTGTTCCCAAGCTGCGAGAAACAGTAAATTGCGCATTTTTAGAATTATTTATAATAGAATTAATTGTGGCTTCAACTTCGTCCCATTCTTTTAATGTAGATTCTAATGAAACATGATTACCACTATCTGTTTGAACAGACGATTGATATGAAACATCCGTTCCCAACGCATACAGCGTATACGTTCTGGTTTCTGTTTCATAAAAAACAATCGCATTTTTGTCATAATACCACAACAAATCTAAATCAGTTGAAATTTGTGAAAGCAAACCGGACAATTTTCCAGTATACGCAACATCAATGGTTTTTTTCAATTTTTCGCTGTCAACCTGGCTGTCAATCTTTACAGGTATCCCCGTAATAGAATTAATATCATTAGCCAAAACCTGTAATGTCACAGGTTCATTTAATAAAATTGTAATCCCTGTATCTGTTTCAAATTTTGATGGCAATTTGTTTTTGTGTTCCATCAAAGTAGATTTATTTCCCAACCAAACACCTTCGGACATAGAAACTGTATCACCATTATAAACCTTGGCACGGGGATTCTTCGCCATTTCAAAAGCTTCATAAGCATTCACAAAATTTTGGTCTACTTCGGCAGAAACCTTGGCAGATTCATGCAAAGTACATCCAGACAAAATTGCCCCAACACATAATCCCAAAAACCATATATTTAAACGCATTTTCATATCAGTCTCCCGTCCTTAGACTTTGTTTTTCAATGTTTTATTCTTCCGAAGTCGAAACAACCACTACCCTGTTTCCCTTGTAAAACTTAGCATATGGAATTGGTGTTGCCCGTTCAAAATTACGCACCAAAGCAGAAGCAACATCAACAAAACGACCTTTGAACACCGCACTGGCCTCTATTGGATATTCCCGAGCAGTTGTCCAAACCAAATCCCATCCTGCTTTATCACACCAAGATTGTAAAACTTCACGCAAAGTCTGTCCATCAACAACAACCCATGACCGAACATTATCTTCGCCAGGCACAACACTTTCTTCTTCAACATATTCGTTGACAGACATATCTTGACCATTAACAGTGATCTCGTTTGTTAAATTAACCGCATTACATGTCTTCGCAGGGGCAAATCCAGCCTTTTCAGCAAACACAGCATACGAGTCTGTTTTTTGACCACATGTTTTGCGTGGGCTACGAGACATAGCCAATACTGTTCCGCCATCATCTTCCATCATTTCACGACGCAACAAAGGCATTTCCGCTTTATTAGCACATTCATAATCAAATCCGGCAGGCACCATAAAACCGCCATAAATATTTGGACCCCCAGACCAACCTGTTCCAATATTGTTAAAATTATTTTCAATCACCAACCCGGAACCAACCCTGGTAACGATTTTGTTTTCTTCACCACAACCAGTTCTGCCATCACAAGCAATTTCAACATCCGCTTCTGATCCAGCCAAAGGCCATACAGGTACATCTTGTTCAACCTCTATTTCCATTGGTTCAACATACCGTTCATATTGTTGTTCATCAACGTATTCTTCCGTTTCTTGATAAGAATCACCGAAAACTTCCGATGTTAAAATCTGGGGCACTTCTGCAAAAGCAACACCGGAAAAGCCCGCAATCAAAGCAAAAACACAAATTTTATGAAGCATATTTTTTCCTTTCCTTTTTAATTATTATCTTAATTATATCAATTTGACCGAATCTGTGCAAGACTTAAAAACATAAAAATTATAAAAAAATATCTGTGATAAAAAATCGCACGAATCGACAAAACATGTTATACTAACAAACAAACAACAAATAAAACGGGGTAAAAAATGGAAAATATCATCATCGCAATCATTACCGTATGTACATTGTGCAGCATTATCTCTTTGTTTTTACTGATTAATTCTTATAAAAACAACAAAAGTATTTTAAAAACATTGACTCTTCAATACAATTTGATCGTAAAAATTCAAAACGTGTTGAAAAACAAATCTTCTGTTAATGAAACCGCCGACAAAGCCGAAATAATATACCAAGATTTATTGCAAGATTTAATTCCAATTATGGCGGCAATCGACATAATGCCACGCACAACTTCTGAACATCCGCTTTGGCGTGCATTGGGTGGAATTATGGATGAATACGCAAAAAACCCATTTACATTGGAAAAATTGCGTCGTGCAATAAAATTGGATTCAAACATAGCGCATAATGTCAGCCATTATCTTAACCGTGCCAACATGTTTTTACAACATATGTCTGCGACCGATACAGACGGAATATTATCCACAACTTTCACAGACGGACTTTTGGGACAATCTTTGACATTTTTTGCCCAAGCACAAGCATTAGCATCAACAGATAAATGAAAAGATTAAACGAAAAACTTGTTCGCAAAATTTCGACCATGCGTAATGAACCAGATTGGTTGTTGGCTTGGCGTTTATCTGCTTTTGACACATGGAAAAAAATGGTTGAACCACATTGGGGCGAAATAGATTATGAACCAATTGATTATGATTCTTTGAATTATTATAACGAACCAAAAAAAATAGATGCTTCAAAATTAAAATCGGCATATGAAAAAATGGGATTGCCAGAATCCGAACAACGTGCATTATTGGGCATGGCCACAGATACTGTCATAGACAGCAAATCTGTCCATACTTCATATACAAACGAATTGAAAAAGTTAGGAATAATATTTTTACCATTTTCCGAAGCGGTTCAACAATATCCCGATTTGGTAAAAAAATATCTTGGCAGTGTTGTTCCACCTGCTGACAATTTTTTTGCCGCATTAAATGCCGCCGTGTTTTCAGACGGGACATTTGTATACATTCCAAAAAATGTAAAATGCCCGATAGATTTAGCAAGTTATTTCCGTATTGAAACCGCTAAAATCGGTCAATTTGAACGAACTCTTATCATCGCAGATGAGGGTTCTTCACTTTCATATATGGAAGGTTGCAGCGCCCCACGCCAACCAAATCATCAATTACACAGCGGGGTCGTAGAAATAATTGTGCACGATAATGCATACGTAAAATATTCTACTGTACAAAATTGGTATGCCGGAGATTCTGCCGTACACAGCGATTCACACAACAAAAAAAATGGTGTGTTAAATTTCGTTACTAAACGTGGAAAATGTTTCAAAAACGCAGGGCTTGATTGGACACAAATTGAAATTGGTTCCGCTATGACATGGAAGTATCCATCAACCATTTTATACGGTGATAATTCACACAGTGATTTTTATTCTTTATCTATAACACGTGGCACACAACAAGCCGACACAGGAACAAAAATGATGCATATTGGAAACGATACAAAATCTAATATTGTTTCGTATGGTGTTGCCACAGATTATTCACGACAAACTTTCCGCAGTTTGGTTTCTTTTTCCGGTCAAAATGGAATTAATGCATGCAAATGTGACAGCCGCATAATTGGCGAAAATGCAACCGCTAATACAATACCAACAATTATTCACAATAACGGATTGAACCAACAATCTCATGAAGCAACAACGGGGGCAATTGATAAAAATGCCCTGCTCTATTTAATGCAAAACGGGATTGATGAAGATGAAGCAACTGCACTTATTATTGGTTCAATGGCATCACCAATAATTTCTAGATTACCAATGGAATTCTTGGTAGAATCAAAACAATTAATACAAATGGCATTAACAAAAGAATAAAAAATGTTAGAAATAAAAAATCTTTGTGTATCTATGAACAAAAAACCATTACTTCAAAACATAAACATGGTTGTAAAAGACGGGGCACGACATCGTTTAATCGGTCATAATGGTTCTGGAAAATCCACACTGGTAAATACTATCGCTGGCGATACAGATTACAAAATAGATTCTGGAAAAATAATTTTTAATGATATTGATATAACACATGAAAACGCAACCACTCGCTCGCTTATGGGAATTTTTTTGGGCGCACAAAACGTTCCTGAAATCCCAGGTTTAACCGTATTAAGTTTTTTAAAACATTCAATGGCTGCACACAAACATTTTGAAAGTGGCAAAGAATTATCTATGGGTGAATTTCTGGAAAAATTGGAATCCGTACGCAATCAATTAGATATCCCCAAAGAATGGTTAAATCGTGCTGTTAATGTCGGTTTTTCTGGTGGTGAACGCAAACGCATAATGTTGTTAAGGTTGTTATTAACCGAACCAAAACTTGCTATTTTGGATGAACCTGATTCCGGGGCAGATAAAAACGTTCAAAAACAAATTATTGATACAATCAATAAAATGTCAAAGACAACCTTTTTATTTATATCTCATCAAGATAATTTTGCATCTTCTGTAAAAATAACAGAAACAACAACTTTATCAAACGGCAAAATTGTGATATAATGTCATAAATACTTAAGGAAAGGATAAATCATGAAAAAAGAAAAAAACTTTAATGGAACAAGATTAAAAACATGGCTTTTTAATAAACCGTTGGTATTCACTTTTTCGTTTATTGGATTAAGTTTTTTATTCTGTTTGTTTTATTCGTTGATACAAATGGTATTCAATATTGAAACAATTGCACCAATGTACGCATTATGCGGAATATCTTTTGTGTTATCAATATATTATACATTACGCAAATTACCACGTGACAAAATGTCACAAAATGATTTTATCGCTATCACAAACGGTGCCGGACTTATTTCCATTATTTCATCATTCGTTGTTTTATTAACAGCGGGTATTATTGAAAACACTTTTCGTTTTCGCATGATGGCACTCTACATGTTGCATACACATACAACAGTATTCTTTATTTTATTTGTATTGGCATTGCTGTTTTCTTTGTATTTAATTGGGGTTGCAATATCTGGTATTTATGCAAAATATTTACGTTCCGTCACATTGGGAATATCCCCATGGAAAGTTATTTTATCCATGCCATTTGCATTTTTAATGATGTGGACACCGGGATATTTATTAAAAGGCAAAGATATAAAATCCAACATGGAAATTAAGTGTAATTGGTATTCCAAATTTAACAAATGGGTTATGTCGAATTTTAACAATATATTATTTGTATTTTTGTTTTTGTTATTTTGTAAAAATGCAATTTCCGGATTAACAACACTTATGTTATCTTTGGCTTTGTTGATAATTTATGCATTATGGTACACAAAGCACAAATCTGATTTTGTAAAAAACATTAACAACGGATATGCATTAACAGCAGTTTGCATAAACATTGCCTTATTATTGGCTATCATCGTATCTGCATTATAAACCAAAGGACATCACATGAATAATTTGGTATTTTTCATCGCATTGATATTTCTCTTGTGGATTGGGCGTTCAATATTTATCCCAATATTGTTCGCAACATTTTTATGGTATCTTTTGAATGCCATTGCTGCATATTACAGAAAAATCATGCCATGTTATAAAACATCAAAAGGTTCATGTAAAACACCAACAAAACTTTATAATTTCATATCTGGATTTTTATCGTTTGCAACAATCGGTGGAATCATTTATTTGTTTGCGACACAAATTAAACCTATGTTAATAGAATTGTATCAATCAACCCCTGTATTACAACAAAAATTACTTATATTCAGTAATTATTTGTCGGATAAAATCGGTGTTAATATAGACATTAATTTAATACCAAACTTGCCACAAATTGCCGGATACATTGGTTCGTCTTTGGCTGGCATTGCAACGTCCACCGGCATGGTTTTAATTTATATGATATTCATGTTCATAGAACAAAGTTCATTTAACAAAAAGATTGATGCAATGCCAATATCAAAATTAAAATCTAAAAAATTGCGTTTCATTTTGAACAGCATTGATGAAAACATGAAAAAATATTTGTTTACAAAAACTTTCATTTCTGCCGCTACGGGATTGTGCGCATATTTCGCATTAAAAATAATTGGTTTGGAATATGCCAGCGTATGGGCATTTATAATCTTCATTCTTAATTATATTCCAACAATTGGTTCTATATTGGCATGCGCATTACCAATTGCTTTTGCTTTAATCAGTGGCGATACATGGCATTTGGCATTATTCACAGCTATTGCTTTGGTCAGTTTGGAAATCATTTTTGGAAATATCATAGATCCAAAATTAACCGGAAAAACTTTAAATATTTCAACATTGGCTATATTAATAAATTTGGTGTTTTGGGGAATGATTTGGGGACCAGCAGGAATGTTTTTCAGTGTCCCAATTTTAGCAGCCGTTTATATCACAACAGCTCAATTTTCATCAACACGTTGGATAGCAACACTGCTTTCAACAGATGGGAAAATCCCGGACGAAACACAACCAGATTAAATTCGTTTCAGCATTGCAACGGCATTTTCAAGAATTATTTTGGCGGAAACGGAATCCAATTCCTGTTTGATTTTTGAGATGCTTTTTCGCCCTATCTCTTCTTGTGCCGCATTGCTGGTTAAATTTTCTTCAATAAAAATAATCGGTAAATCAGTTTTTGTTTCCAATATTTTTGCAAATTCACGAACCATTTTTGTCGTATCAGAATCAGAACCATCTGTATGCAACGGCAAACCCAACACCACACCAACAATTTTGTCTTCTTTGATAATATTCAATATATTTTTGATTAATTCATCTTGAATTTTTACATATAATTGCGGTCGAACAAAGACAAAATCACGATTTTCGTCCGTAATTGCGATACCGCACCGCCGTAACCCCCAATCAACACCAATTATGCGTCCAATACGTGGAAAATTCTTGTAATCACATAAAATCATATTATAATACCCTTTATATTAGTAATAATAGGATTGAAAATGGCATTTAGCAAGCAACAATTACACAAATTCGCAGATTTAATCAAAATTGATATACCTGACGAAAAATTGGATAAAATGAATATAGATTCCGTGGTAGAATGGTTGGATAAATTACAAAAAATTGATACCACTGGCGTTAAACCAATGTTGTCACCAGCTGAACACAAATTACCACTACGTGAAGATATGGTCACTGAGCCAAACATGCGTGATAAAATATTGGCAAACGATCCCGATAACGCAGGTGTTTCACGTGGTTATTTTGCAGTACCAAAAGTTATGGATGGGGATTAAACTATGTCAAAAATATATGATTTCACAGATGACGAATTAAAGATTTCTATAAAAAACATAGGGCTTTCCACACGTGCAAAGCATTCTTTGCTTACTTATAACATCAACACTTTACGTGATTTAATAAAAGCTATAGAAAGCACGGGTTTAAATAATATACGCAATATGGGAAAAACCTCTATTGCCGAAGTTATGAAAAAACTTGAAGAAATGCAAACTCGCACTTGGCGTGAAAACCACGCGAAATTGCGTGAATTTGAAAACAAAACTGCGGAAATTAAGGCTGAAATTGCGAAACATTACGAAGAAATTGCTAAACTTAATAATTGCTTAGCACAGATAGAAAAGATACAAAATTTATAAAAATACAAAGGCAAAACAATGACAGACACAACAATAAATGTTTTCCTAAAAGATTCCAGCAATACATACCATATTACCCGCTGGACAGAACAACAAAAACAAGACTTTTTGAACGCAATAAAAGAAATCAAAGAAGGCACACAATCAAACACACATTTTTGTCATTTTGGCGTTCATTATGATAAAAGAATATTACAAATATCTTCAAACGGTAAACAAAATAACAGACCTGTTGACTATCCTATTAACAAACCAAACAGCATAACAATACAAATGTATCCAGGGAATACATTTCACAGTAATTGCTTATCTTGCCTAAGACGTGGTCAATGTGTTTCCCCGCTTATCAAAGAAAATATCGCTGAACAATTATTCCAAGATAAATACAAGAGCAAATAAACAGGAACGACTATGATAAATCTGACAATAAAACAAGCATTAGAAAAATTGAAATCTCGTGAAATAAGCGCAACAGAATTAACACGTGCTTATTTGGAACGTATTGAAAAATATGGCAAACAATTAAATTGCTATATTACAAATACGCCCGAACGTGCATTAAACGATGCCGCTGAATCAGACAAACGTTATGCAAATGGAAATACATTAAAATTGGACGGTATGCCAATTGCGATGAAGGATTTATTTGCAACAAATGGTATTCGCACAACTGCGGCTTCACATATGCTTGAAAATTTTGTTCCACAATATGAATCAACAATTTCACAAAAATTTATTGATTCAGGAACTGTATTGTTGGGTAAATCAAATTTGGATGAATTTGCGATGGGAACATTTTCAAAAACGTCATATTTTGGCGCACCGGTCAGTCCATGGCAAATTGAAAAACGTTTAACCGCTGGTGGTTCGTCGGGTGGTTCTACATCGGCTGTTGCGGGCGGACTTGCAATTGCAGCAACTGGAACAGATACTGGTGGTTCGATTCGTTTCCCATGTGCAATAACTGGTTTGGTTGGAATGAAACCGACATACGGTTTGTGTTCACGTTGGGGATGCGTCGCATTTGCATCAAGTCTTGATACACCCGGCCCAATTGCGAGAACGGTTGAAGATGCCGCCCTTTTGTTATCCGTGATGGCCGGACATGATGCCAAAGATTCAACCAGCGCACCAAATGCAAAATTTGAAAGCGATGGTAATTTACAACCAATATTGGGTGATGGTAAAAAATTACGCATCGGCATAATCAAAGAATTTAATAATGTGGAAATTTCAAATGACATGAAAAATCTGTTTGAAAAACGAATTGCAGATTTGAAATCCATGGGTGCCGATATTGTCGAAGTTTCGATTCCAAACGTTTTGGACGCTTTGGCGGCATATTATATTATCGCCCCAGCAGAAGCATCTTCTAATTTAGCCAGATATGACGGTATGAGATATGGTTTGCGTGTTGAGGGTGATGATTTATACGATACATACAAAAAAACACGTGCAGCAGGCTTTGGCGAAGAAGTTCAACGTCGTATGTTAATTGGAACAGCAGTTTTAAGCAGTGAGTCTTATGAAGTATATTTCATGCAGGCGGCACGTGTTCGTCGTATGATTGCAGACGCTTTCAACAACGCATTTGAACAATGTGATTTAATCGTTTGCCCATCAAGTGCCGGCACCGCATTACCACTTGATTCAGATTTAACACCATTGGAATATTATGCTTTGGATTTGTTCACTGTTGCCATGAATTTGGCTGGTGTTCCGGCGGTATCTGTACCATGTGGTTTGGCAACAAACGGATTACCACTTGGCATGCAAGTCGTGGGTCGTCGCTTTGACGATATGCGTGTATTACAACTTGCCAAACACATTGAAACAGCGGCAAACTTTGACAATCGTCCAACAATAATAATGGGTGAATAAAAGATGGTAAAAAAAGATAGCAATAAAAAAATGGTGGCCAGAAGAGGAATCGAACCTCTGACACAGGGATTTTCAGTCCCTTGCTCTACCAACTGAGCTATCTGGCCATCCGTGGGACAAATAATAGAGTATAAAAAAACAAAAAGCAAGGAAAAATAAAAATGTTTACGATCAAAGGCAAAACACAAGATTGGGAAGTAGTTATCGGTTTGGAAACTCACATAGAAGTATTATCCAACAGCAAAATTTTCAGTGGCGCATCCGCTGATTATAATCCCACCATCGCCCCAAATACTCAGGCATGTATGGTTGACGTTGCCATGCCGGGTATGTTGCCGGTATTGAATAAATACTGTGTTGAACAGGCTATTAAGTTTGGTTTGGGAATCAATGCCGAAATATCAAAACATTCTAAATTTGCCCGTAAACAATATTTTTACCCTGACCTGCCTCAAGGCTATCAAATCTCACAACCTGCCGAAGAACCACCTGTGGTTGGTCGTGGATACATTGAAATTATGGGTGATGACGGCAATCCAAAAAAGATTTTAATTGAACGTGCCCATTTGGAACAAGACGCTGGAAAATTGAAACACGATGCACACCCAACAAAATCTTTTGCTGATTACAACAGAACAGGTGTCACATTATTAGAAATCGTCACATTTTTGGATACAAAAAATCCAGAAAATAATTCTTATATTTCATCCCCTGATGAAGCAGAAAGATATTTACGTCAAATCCGTGAAATAGCGAGAGCACTTGGTGTATCCAAAGCAAATATGGAAGAAGGTTCCATGCGTGCAGACGTTAATGTATCTGTTCGACCTGTTGGCGCAAAAACATTCGGCACACGCACAGAAACAAAAAACATGGTATCGTTCAAATTTATTAAAACAGCAATTGAATATGAAGCACGTCGCCAGGTAGAAATCTTGGAAAACGGCGGCACAGTATCACAAGACACCATGCGTTTTAACCAGGGTGATGGCACAACATCTGTAATGCGCAGCAAAGAAGATGCGCTTGATTATCGTTATTTCCCAGATCCTGATTTATTAGAATTGGAAATTACCGATGAAGATATCGAACGTGTTCGAAAAACAATGCCAGAATTACCATCTGCAACACGCATGCGATATATCAATGAATATGGTTTACCAGAATATGATGCAAACCGTTTAACAGAAACTGTTGATATCTCACGTTGGTATGATGCGGCGGTGAACGGCAAAAAAGAACGTGCTAAACCTGTTGCAAACTGGTTAATAAGTGAATTATTCGCTCATCCTGAAAACATGGACATTGAAAATAAAATTACCGAAAATACAGATCCAGATGCACCACGTATTATCACACCAGAAAACATCGCAGAATTGGTTGATATGATTGCAAGCAACGAAATTAACGGTAAACAAGCCAAAGAAATATTTATCAAAATGTTGGA
>CAMVPZ010000023.1 GCA_947169505.1 uncultured Pseudomonadota bacterium | reverse complement strand
GGACTCGAACCCTGGACCCACTGATTAAGAGTCAGTTGCTCTACCAACTGAGCTATGCATCCAAAACTATACAAATCCACGCAATTATAAATTATTTTACATAAAAAGCAAGTTTTTATAGCTTTATACTGCCACCACCCAAAGCATGCTTTTTTCCACCAATATTTTTTGTTCCAGCAGTGTGGAATCCCCTTATTACGTCATTATCATCAAATATGCCACCACCAGAAGTTCCACTCCATGTTTGACAACCAACCTCTTTCCCATCTTCATAATAACAATTCGACACTTTCAAACGCAAATTATCTTTGAAAAATCTGGCTTGCTGGTCTTCTGGCATTTTATTTATAAATTCTTTAACATAATCGTTCTTGGCATCAATCGTTGAAACGAAATGAGAATATCCGTATTTATGTGGATTATTCGTCGCATCATAAAAATTTTTATTCAAATAATCCAAATATAATTGACGAAAATCTTTTATATCTTTATCACTCATAACCTTAAGATTACCATATCCAACAACTCGAACATGATATTTTCCACCTTCCCTGTTCATATACACATATGGAATACCAGTCATTTTTTTATCCAAAACATAAACCGCCCAATCACCAATTTTGTTATCATGCGTGTCTAAATCATAACTGCCCACATGACTTTTGTATACATTAAAAACTTCACCGTTTTGTGATTCAACAGATAAAACATCATCAGACACATTATCTGTATCACTATCTGTACAATGCTTAGCCGTAATCATATAAAGCGCATTTTTTTCATTCACTATAGTTCCTGCGCACGGGGTACCTTTCACCAACACTGTGGCATTATATGGCTTTTCTTTTTTTTGTTCATCTGTCACATAGCATCGTTTATCAATAGTATAATCTTTTGAATTTGTACAAGAATCATTGCCAGCCGCCCAACAAAAATTTGGAACAATAAACAATGATAAAAAAACAAATATTTTTTTACCCATAAAATCACTACTCATATCATGCATATTATACAACATTTTTCATATATTAACAAGTTTTATAGGCATTCAAACCTGACGATATTTCAAATGTTTTACGATAAAATGGTTGCGTAAACCAAAAAAGGAGAACCAAATGAAAAACAAAACTTTATTTTTATTAACATCACTTTGTGGATTATGCTTTTTAACCAGCGCATGCACAATGTGTCCAACACATACTCATGATAATTATGGATATCATCAACAACATAAAAAAGACAAAATGCATAAAAAAAATAAAAAAATGCATGATGGCAAACCAATAATATTTCAACAAACTTATTCTGGAAACGACGTAAAGAAAGTTTCTGCAAATATGTCCACACGCAGTAATGCCGGCGGCACAGCAGAAATGGGAACAATTTGGTTCAAAGAAACCAATGATGGATTAAAAATGAATGTAGATTTAATCTATTTACGTCCAAACACAATTTATACAGCCCAAGTTTATCAATGTGGCGCATGCAATGATAATACATGTTGTTCTGTGGAAGCAATGTCCGTTGATTTACCAAAATTAAGTGTGACAAATTCTGGCGATCGCTTGCAACAAACATATATAATCCGTGGTTTGACTGCGACACAATTAAACAATGCCAAATTGGTATTAACACGTGATGGTGGATACCAAGCCGCATGGGGCACATTAAAACAATAAAAAATATCACAAAAAACACGGGGGCCTTTTGCCCCGTGTTTTTATTTCATGAAAAAAACAATACTATTAATTTCATTATTTCAATACGTCTTCGCAACGACTGGCAGATTCCATTAACTTTTTAGTCAATGTTATTAATGAAATATTTAATCCTGTTTCCACCGCACCGGTTGCAATATTTGCACCCGCCATCACATTTGCGGTTGTATTTAATGCTTTTTCTTTTTGTTTTTCAGCATCACTTAAACGAACTTTGTTTGACACGTCCATATATTTATCACTATTCGCAGCAGCACTGGTTCCCACGCCCACAACACCAATTGCAGTTCCGGCGACAGACGTACCCATTACGCCCTTCATACGTTTTTCGATTTTTTCAATATCTTTTACATCTATTTGATTACACCATGTCCGCACAGAACTTAATTTTTTTGCAACGACATGTTCGTTTGGATTGACCCCTGCCTTTCTTAATTCCGTTTCCATATCTGGAATTGATTTTATCATTTCATTACATGCCGAAACATGTTGCATCAAATCAGATTGATCTATATTTAATCCCGACATTATCGCAGATGCCAAATTTGTTCCGATTGTACCCGCCATCAATCCAGTTCGCCAATTGCCCAATTTTTTCGATTTATCTATTTTTTCTTGTAATTCTGCGATCCGTGCCATCGGTTCCAAAACAACATTAAAAAATTCTTCATTGCTCATTGCTTTGACACCTTCGGCGGTACATCCACCCGCTGCACACATTTCTGCAATAAGGGCATCTATCTCCTCTTCTTCCTGGGATTTTTTTATACCCGCAACCAAAGCGCCACCCGCAGCCACTGTTCCAACCGCAGTCACCGCAGTATTTGCCTTTGATATATTCGAAACCTTGGCAATTTCATCAGAAATTCCAGAACACGTAATACGGGTCGCTTCGAAAATTTGTTCGGCGTTTGCAATTAAATCATCCGTTTCATCTGCGATCACAGGCGAAATACCAATCAACAAAAACAATATTATAAACATTCTCTTCATGTGCGTTATTATATCATATTTTATTTGTTTTGTATATTTGAAATTAATGTTAATTTCATATTAAGCGAACCACCTATTACATGTTCAGCCTTTAATATAATACCAATGACATTTCCATTTTCATCAAACACACCTCCCCCAGAATCACCACGAACAACCTGGCATCCATCAAAAGAATAATTACCATAGTATTTACACGTAGACATCTTTAATTTTGGATCACCAAAAATACTGTCATAAAGTTCCTGATTATTTATGTATAAAAAATTCCAAAAATCTTTAATATAATCATTATAATAATATTCTTTTTTTCTGTCACTGTTATATATGATACCACCATCAGATACAAATCCATACTGATATTCATCACCATTTGCATATATTGATTTTTCACGAGATAAATAATCAATATATTCTGCTTTAAACTTTTTTATTGTTTCATCACTTAATATTTCAAAATTTCCATAGCCAACGACGTGAATATCTTTTTCTAAGGCATTTTTTTTACCAATCTCCGCCAACGACAAACCTTTTTTATCAATAACATACAAAGCAACTTGCCCATCTCCAATAACTTTATCGAACTTAGCAGTCATTGTTCTTCCTGAAAAAGTCTTTGCTGTTATATTTTTACTTATTCTTTCTATTGGTTTATCATCTGGTAAAACACAGTGTGTTGCTGTATATATATACTTTTTACCATCATCACCATTAATCATAACACCTGAACAATAATTACCGACGATACTTACCAAATACACCACTGAATCAAAAGGCTTTTTTACATCCGTCACATAACACCGTTTATCAATTGTATATTCTTTTGGATTTGTACAAGAATCAGCCCCCATACCAACGGTTGGAACACAAAATAAAATCAATAAAAATAAAAAATATTTTTTCATGCTTTTTATTTCTTTAAATATGTTGTTGGATTATAAGATTTTGTACCTTTTCTTATTTCAAAGTGTAATTGTGGTTTATCAACTTTACCTGTCTTGCCAATTTTACCGATTGGTTGTCCAACACTTACCCTGGCGCCACGTTTAACATCCATAGAATTCAAATGTGCATACACAGTCATCCAACCATCACTGTGTTGTATAATAATCAAATTACCCATCCCCTTAACTTCGTTTCCAGCATATGCAACAACACCATTTTCTGCCGCTTTGACAACAGTACCCATTGCTGCAGAAATATTTATACCATCATTAACCAAACCACCTTTTTTAGGTCCATACCCGGATAAAATAGTTCCCCGCACAGGCCACGAAAACTTTGATGACGAACGAGGCAATATTTTTGCCGGTGTTTTTTGCTGCGACTTTTGTTGTGTTTTCTGTTGTTGCGTTTCGTTCTTTTTTTCAATCGACTTTTGCGAAGTTTTTTTATCGTTTTGCAATCCGGTTTTTGGTTTTTTCTCTTTTGGTTTTACAGATTTTTGTGGCTCTGCTTTTTTTACCGCAACCGCAGAACGTGTTTTAACAGTATCCAATTTAGGCACTTTTAATTTTTGCCCTATGTGTAAATTAAATGGCGCAGACAGTTTATTCATAACCGCCAAATCATTAACCGGTATTTCATATTTACGTGACAAAGAATATAACGTATCGCCTTTATCCACTGTGATTTCTTGAACATCAACACGTTTGGTTGATGTCGGTTTTATTGTTTCTGTTTTTTTGATTTCTTTTTTTGCTTTGATTTGTTCGATTTTTTCTGTTGAAATTACATTTGGAATTGGTTTTTCCGTTTTTACTGGTTCGACATTTTGTTTTACACCATCACGAATCTTTAATTTTTGCCCGACAGACAATCTATATGGTTCTTTCAAAGAATTTATTTTTGCCAATTCATTTATTGTCGTATTATTCTTGCGAGCCAAAGAATATAACGTATCGCCACGTTCAACGATTATTGTGTCTGCATCCAAAATTTTGTTTTCATTGGTTTTTTCTTCTTTCTTTTCGTTTTCTTTTTTTATCTCTTCTTTTGGTTTTTCAGCATCTAACTTTTCTTCTGGTTTTGTTTCTTGTTTTATTTGTTCTTCTTTATTTGGCATTTCGTCAATCACAGTATTTCCGCCGTATACAGGCACAATTAAATATTCAGAATATATTTCATCTTCATCATTTTCTTCATCTTCGTTTTGCGATTCTTCTTCCACTGTCTTTGTTTCTTGATTATCTTGTTTTTGCAAAACAGATTCTTCTTTTTTACTTTCGTCACTGGGGACCAAAACATAATCTTCAACACTGGCATATAAAACATAATCTTCTATATTTGTCGAACCATACAATTCAGGAGACGCATATACCCCATAATCTGTAACCGCAGAATTATATATTTCAGGCTGTGCATTTGGATCTGCCAATAATGCCGGATATCTGTCTTCAATAAACATGCCCACACTGTCTGGGATAGATGCAATTTTAGGTTGTAAATCACACGCACACAAAACCAGTGCGCACAAAACAGGCACGAATAAAGAATATATTCTGTACATTCTCACACAACGAATTATATCACAAAAAACATATCAAATAAAGCAGTTATACATTATCACGTCGCATAAACAATATGCTGATTTCAAATAACAGCAACATAGGCAAAGCCAATAAAACCTGGGATACAACATCTGGTGGTGTCAACATTGCCGCAAATATAAAAATAGAAATAATCACATATCTGCGACTTTTTATCACAGATTCTTTGGAAAGCAACCCTATTCTGTTCAACCCAACCAAAACCAAAGGCAATTGAAAAGCAATTCCAAACAATTTCAACATACCAATAGAGAAAGCCAAATAACCACTGATCGCCGGTAAAAACACTGTTGGTATTTGTGCAGATTCATTTAATTCTAGAAAAAACTTGAACGCAACAGGGAACAAAACATAAAAAGCAAAAGCCGCCCCAACAACAAATAATATTGGTGATAATAAAAATATAGGTACCAAAAATTGTTTTTCATTTCTATGCAAGCCCGGCGCCATATATGCCCAAACATGCCACATAAAGACGGGCACAACCACCAACAAAGCAATCAAAGTAGCCAAAGAAAATTGTATCATCAACCCATCTGTAATCCCGGTATATAGCAACGCAGCATCATCCCAAACATTCAATAATGGTTGCGTCAAAAATAATTCAACATACGGAGAAACAATCCAACCAACACAAAAAGCCACAACAAAAATCAAAGCACACCACAAAATTCTGCGGCGCAATTCTGCAAAATGTTGAATCAAAGTCATTTTCATTTTTTACGAACCTTTTTTGCAACATTTTTCTTTGACCGTTTAACTTTTTCACCGAATACATCATTTGCAGCATTTTCCAATAAATCATCAATAGGTTTTTCTAAATCCATACGTTGTTGCAAATTTTCTGAAAAATCAGTAATTTTCCAAATCAGTTTTCGAACATATTTTACAACACGTGCAAAAAACCGAGCCACCTCAGGCCAATGTTTTGCAGGTACAACACAAACTGCAACCAATAAAATCACAAAAAATTCAGTCCAACTGATACCGAACATATTATACCTTAATCATAAAAATCGTCACCCCCGCTGACAGAAACGGTTTTATGACGAGATAATTGGAAATAATTTTTTCCAAAATCTGTTTTTGTTTTTAAATTTTTAAACACAATATCTGTTTTATTCGAAGTGGCATCTACCACAGACCAAGAATTTAATTTCACAGGATTTTTATCAAAAACCACAGACATATACCCCAAACCTTCTTGATCACGCAAATTCATTTTCAAAGTAAAAGTATCTTTGTTTGAAGTTGTTTCTGACACGTTTATATCTGCATTTTTCAAATCTATTTTTTTACGCACCAATATACCCGCAGGCGTACTGGTCAAAGGAACAGTTGTAATTTGATCCAAAGATTTATCATAAAAATACAAATCTTTACCATCAGCAATTAATTGAATTGGTGCATTTTTATAATCCAATCTTACACGACCGGGACGCAACATTGAAAAAGAACCCTTTTCTGTCTTTCCATTTGCGGTTTGAATAAAATCACCCTGAAGTCCCGTAATAGAATTAAGATATTTTTCGGCATTCGAAATCAATTTTGAATCCACATCTGCTTTTGCAGATAAACAGAAAATCACACCAAATAAAATAAATATAAATTTTTTCATTCCTACATCCCCTTAAACGCATTTACTATTGTTTTATGAACATTTTCTAAATTGTCTGCAACGACAGCACCTGCAGCACACAAATGTCCGCCACCCCCCAAAGATTCTGCAATTTGATTTATTGGTGTTTGACGACTTCGTATAGAAACACCAATTTGATTTTCCTTTTGTTCTTTTAATAAAACAACATATTGAACACCATGAATTTGTGCCAACAAAGATAAAGCCAATTCACCACGTCCATCTAATTTTTTATAATCTTCGTGTTTTACAACGGCGATAGCCAAACGACCCTTATAAAAAAAGTTCGCTTCACTGACCGCCTTGGATTCAACCAGTACAGTTTTTTTATCTTTGTTATTTAATATGTTAACCAAATGCGTCATATTTGCGCCATCATCAACCAAACTTGCAGCATCCCTTAATACGTCACTTTGTCGTACAAATTTAAAATTCCCAGTATCTGTTATTATTGACAAAGCCAAAAGATCCGTAATATCTTGGTCTGTTTCAAATCCAGCCTTGCGAACAACATCATAAATGATTTGACCTGTTGCAGCTTTGTTCACATCATCAAAACATAAATCACCCAATAACTCTTCATTATAATGATGATCAAATTCAATTATAAAATCTGCATTTTCAGTAAATTTTTCAACACCACCAAGATTTTTTTTGGTTCCATAATCAACCAATATATATAAATCATATTTACTTTCTTCCGGGATGTTTTTATAAAAACATGCATCATTTCTTAATGGGGCATACTGTAAAAAGCGAGGAATATTTCCATCATAAATAACCGTCGCTTTTTTACCAAAATTCAATTCTATAATTTTCATCAATGCCAAAGCAGAACACAAAGAATCCCCATCCGGATTTTTATGTCCAGAAATCGCAATTGATTTAGCGTTTTTTATTTTATCTATTAAAATTTCAATTTGTTTTTTCATAAAGCGATATCTTCTAAATTAAATTGTGCGCTTATACGACCATTATATTCGTTTTCTTTCAATTTACCCAACATCATTATTTTAGTATTTATATTTGCGTCGTCCAGCAAAAAATCCCCAACAGGTGTTCCAACTAAATTAAATCCAACGAACGATAATTGTCCACCATTACTTGTTTTTATTGCACCACGCAAATGAGCGCCATTTCCCATTACCGAAGCGAATTTTAACACCCCACCATGTAAAACAAATGTCGGCTCAGGGTTTGCCTGACCAAAAGGTGCCAAATCTGCCAATTTTTCTACTAATTTCATATTTGCACCACTGGCATCAATTTCCGCATCTACAATGATTTCTGCCTTTGGTTTATTACCGTTCAATTGTTCATTTACAGATTTTTCCAAAAATTCACAAAATTTTTGTTCTTGACCAGCATCTAACGAAAAACCCGCCGCCGCCGCATGTCCGCCACCTTCGGTTAAAATACCAGATGCCAATGCTTCATGAATTATTTTTCCCAGATCAATTTCGGGTATCGACCGCCCAGACCCATTAATAAAACCATCACTGCGTGTCGCTACGCATGTTGGTAAATTATATTTATCTTTTAATCTTCCAGCGATAATCCCCATAACCCCACCATGCCAATTATCGCCACAAACAAACAAACTGCATTTACCATCGCTGCAGCATTTATTCGCCATTTCTGTTGCATCCAACATTATCGCATTTTGAATATCAATTCTTTCTTGATTCATACGATGCAATTTATTTGCCAAATCGTTCGCAATTAACGGATTATCAGTTAACAATAATTCCAATGCTGGCGCAGCAGAATCCAATCGACCCGCTGCATTAAGACGTGGCCCCAAACCAAAACCAACTGTATACACAGATGGTTGTTTTATTCCTGCTAAATCCATCAAAGTTCTTAATCCCAAATTTTGTCGTAAACTTAAAACTTTCAATCCTGTCGCAACAAAAGCACGATTTAAATCTATTAATGGCATCGTATCGCAAATTGTTCCCAATGCAACCATATCAGTATAATTTAACAAATTAATTTGCTGTTTATTTTCACCAAAGAAACCACGATTTTTTAATTCACGATTTAACGAAACCAAAGTTAAAAATGCTACACCAACCCCCGCCAAGTAAGACAAACCAGATGTATCATCAACACGTTTTGGATTCACAATCGCATCGGCATTTGGTAAAACACTATCTGGTGAATGATGATCTGTGATTACAATTTTTAACCCCAATTCTTTGGCATAATCAACCTCTTTAATTCCACTGATACCGCAATCAACAGTTATCATTAAATCAACACCACTTTTGGCAATCTGTTCTATGGCGGAAACATTTAATCCATAACCCTCGCCTTCTCTGGTTGGTAAATGCCATGAAACATCAACACCTATTTCACGTAAATATTTTACAAAAATCGCCGTGGACGTCACACCATCAACATCATAATCACCGTAAATCGCAATCTTTTCACCTGCACAAACAGAATCAGCAATTACTTTTGTCGCACGATCCATATCTTTCAACACAAACGGATCAGACATGTATTCTCGTATAGAAGGATTTAAAAAACGTCGAACGTCATCACTACCAACCACCCCACGAGATGTTAAAATATTTTTGATTAAAATTTCTGTATCGTCAAAATCTTTATCAAGATTATAATTATCCGACACAATCCATGTTTTTCCCAACATGGACCTTTCTACTATACTACGCACTCTATACTCTTTTTTTATTGTCGGTATAATTATAATATAAATTTATTCAAATAGCAATGGTATGATTCCATCTAAAATTGCACCCGCTGTTGGAACAGCATTCCATGCCGCAGTTTTCCATCCACCAGATTCAACCGTGCCCTGGGGTTCATCAAGCATAATCATTATTATATATTGTGGCGCAGAAACAGGGAATATGCCCGTAAACACAGTAGAATTTCTTTTATTATCCGTTGTTCCATCCGCATGACGTTTTTCCGCAGTACCTGTTTTTCCACCGATTTCGACACCTTTGACACGGGCTTTTTTAGCCGTTGTTTCTTCTGCAATACGAAACATTATTTCACGCAACTTTGCAGATATTTCCGCACTTAAAACACGTTCACCACGAATCGCCCCAATATTTCTTTTTAATAACGTTGGGTAAATATAAATCCCGCCATTCGTCATAGAATTTACCGCCAACAATAAATGCATAGGTGTCACAGTGACCCCATGTCCAAAAGCAGCAGTTGCTTTTTCAGCAGGTCCCCATACTTTATGAGTCAAACCTCTTTCTGTTTTTCCAAACTCTAATTGCAAAGCCCTGTCAAAATTCAATGTATGGAAAAATTCTTTTTGTGCACCATCTGGCAATTCCAATGCGATACGAGCACTGCCCACATTACAAGAATACAACATTATTTCTGGTGCTTTCAAAACATGTTTGCCCATTTTTTTCACAACATCACGTTTAAACGAAGAAACATCATCAATAGGTTTTTGCTTTATTGGTCGACCGAATTTATCATGAATTACCAACGGTTCATCCACTTTGTAATTTTTATTTTCCAAACCATTTTTATATGCCAAAGCCGTATTAAATATTTTAAAAATAGATCCCATTTCAAAGTTATCACGCAACAATTTAAATCTGCGAACACCAACAGGTATAGCATTGATATTATTTGGATCAAAATCAGGCAACTGCACCATAGCCAACATTTCGCCAGTACTGGAATTCATCAACATCCCCATTGCACCTTTGGCACGATATTTATTCATTGCGATATTTAATTGTTCATAAAAAATGTTTTGCACCCGGGAATCAATGGAAAGACGAAGTGGATCTTTGTTTTCACGCAAATATTCATCATAAACAAATTCCACACCTTCTAATCCAGCATCTTTTCCAGCAAACCCAACAACATGCGCAAAAACATTACGTTGTGGATAACGTCTTTGTGTGAATTGTTCAACTTCGAAACAATCGTATTTTCTGTGCGCTTGATTAATAATTTTCATTTGTTCTTCTGTGGCATTCTTTTTTATATAAACACCACGTTTTCCAGAACGAATTAAATTCAAAGCATCCACAACACTGTAATCCATAGGTGCAATTTGATGAATAACACTTGCGACATTATTTTCATCATTTAGCTTGACCTTTTGTGGATACAATTTTATATTTCCAGACCTTACACTTTTGGCCAAAACAACGCCGTTTCTGTCGATAATATCTGCACGACTTTCTATTTCTGTCCCATACATATTGTATTTTTTAATATCATTACTTTGCAATCCCAATTGCAAAGTTCTGGCAATAAAAACACCAAACAGCACAGTAAAAACAATCATTATCCAGCGCAACCGTACAGCACTTTCACGATGATAAATTTCACCTTGATATTCGTGTGGTAAAACATCTTGACCGATATTAAAACGCATTTTATTCCACCATTGGTATATCTTCTATACGAACAGTTTTGCTGAACGACACAGTTTCTGCCTTTGGGTTTATTTCAGAAACCGAAGCACGCAACAATCCCGCCGAAGACAGCGCAGAAAATTTTGTTCCTCTCAGGTCCTTCAGGTGCAGATGATTAGGGTCGAAAGCCCCTTCTTTATCTTCCC
>CAMVPZ010000022.1 GCA_947169505.1 uncultured Pseudomonadota bacterium | reverse complement strand
CCGTGTTGAAACATCCCCGGAAGATATTGCTGGTATGAATGCGGCCCAGGGTGTTATTACCGCTCGTGGTGGAATGACTTCTCACGCAGCTGTGGTTGCTCGTGGTATGGGAACACCATGTGTTTCTGGTTCACCAGACATCAAAATTGATTATGAAGCAAAAACTATGAAAACAACATCTGGTGTGGTTATTCACGAAGGTGATTGGGTTTCTATTGATGGTGCCAAAGGTCAAATTATCGAAGGTGCAATTCCAACAGTATCTGTGGAATTAACTGGTAATTTTGGCACGTTAATGAAATGGGTTGATGAAATCAAAGATTTGACTGTGAAAGCAAATGCTGAAACACCAAAAGATGCAAAACAGGCTCGTGATTTCGGTGCCGAAGGTATCGGTTTGGCTCGTACAGAACATATGTTCTTTGATCCATCCAGAATCCAAGATATGCGTGAAATGATATTGGCAGATGATGAAGCCGGCAGACGTGCTGCATTGGACAAATTGTTGCCATATCAAAAGGCTGATTTTATCGAATTGTTCAAAATCATGGATGGTTTGCCAGTCACAATTCGTTTGATTGACCCACCACTACATGAATTCTTGCCACATACCGAAGAAGATATGGCAGAATTGGCCGCACATATTGGCAAAGATATTGAATTCGTAAAGGCCAGAAGTGAAGCATTAAAAGAACAAAATCCTATGTTGGGACATCGTGGTTGCCGTTTGGCGATAACTTACCCTGAAATTTGTGAAATGCAAACACGTGCGATTTTGTCTGCTGCAATTGAATGCAAAAAGATGGGTGTCAATGTTCATCCAGAAATCGAAGTTCCATTGGTTGGATCCAAGAAAGAAGTTGATATCGTTAAATCTGTGATTGATGCAACAGCCAATGCATTGTTTGCAGAAACTGGTGAATCAATTGAATATCATGTTGGTTCAATGATTGAATTGCCACGTGCGGCCTTGTTGGCGAATGAAATCGCAGAATCTTGTGAATTCTTTGAATTTGGAACAAACGATTTAACACAAACTACATTGGGAATGTCACGTGATGATACTGGTAAAATCTTAGACGAATACCGTATGCGTGGCGTTTATGTTGCAGACCCATTTGCATCTGTTGATCAATTGGGGGTCGGTTTGTTAATCAAAGATGCTGTTTCAAAAGCACGTAATACCAAAGGTAAAAATATACATTTGGGTGTGTGCGGTGAACATGGTGGTGATCCAGAATCAATCCAATTCTTCCATCAATGTGGATTTGATTCTGTATCTTGCAGTCCGTTCCGTGTGCCAATTGCACGCCTTGCGGCGGCCCAGGCTGCGGTTAAATACCCACGTAAAAAATAAAGTTTGGGTTTTAAAAAAAATCCCCCATTTTGGGGGATTTTTTAATATTGCACAGGGTAAGGGGCAGGTAAGAATAATGAAACAAATCATATAAAAACGAATCACTAAAAAATCGACTTAGCAAAAAAATAAAAAAAATCAATTTTTTTATGTCGAAAAAAATCCCGGATTTCTGCGGTTTTTAAAATTTTTTTAAAAAAATCAAGTGTTTTTTTTACGTTTTTTGAAAAAAATTTGCATTTTTGGCCTTTGCGGGGTCTTTTTTTTATGCCCGATTTGTGGTATAATGCATACAGAGATAAAGAGGGAGAGACCTTATGAAAAAACTATTTTTAACCTCAGGTATAATATTATGTATGGCTTGCCCAGCTTTTGCAGCAACTGATATTACACCAGCTGGTACAGGTGCAGACTGTACGTACACATATTTGGATTCATATACAGGACCAGTTAACTATGAAGCAAAATGGACTGCTGTTAACTATGCAATTAATTTTGCAAAAGGTCAGGCTGGCAGTCATACTGATGCGAACTATATTACTGGTTCAACGGCTTCTGTGTCGCCTGTCACATTTGATGATACCAGTATAACTTTGACTTCAAATGGATTCAGCGCACGTGGTTACCATTTTGATCATTGGAGTTCACCTGTTAACCTTGAAACAGGTGCTTCTTCGTCAACAAATTACAACAATGGTGCAACACTTACGGGCTATGGATATGAGGGCAGTCCAACATTAACCGCACAATGGGCGGCAAATACGTATACTGTAAGTTATGCTGCGGGTACACATGGTAGTGGTTCTTCTACAGATACAAACGGTGCAACATTTGATACAAATTATACAATCAAAGGTATGGGAACAGGTTCTGGACAATCCGGTGTCACACCAGATACAGGTTATCATTTTGTAAAGTGGACAGGTTCCAGTACGGATGTTGGCTATTCTGCCCCTGCGAATGGTTATACAGAAACCCAGACAATTACCCCATACACGATTGACGGACCTTTGACATTGACCGCACAATTTGCACCTGATACTTTTACCGTGACATATAATGCCGGTGCACATGGTTCGGGTTCTTATATACATACCAATGGTGCAACGTATGATGCGAATTATACTGTCCCTGCGGCGGCTAGGTCTGCTATCACTGTTGATGCTGGTTATACATTTACCGGGTGGAATACAGAAACTGGTGAGACCGAACCAAACTTCCCGGGTGCGTCTGAAACCCCATGGACACGTACATCTGGTTTATCAGTATATGCTGCATATACAGCAAATAAATATAATATATCGTATGCAACTGGTACAGCCGGCGCCAGAACAACTGGTTTTAGTGGTACAATGTCGAATACAAGTGCGACATATGATTCATCTGTAACGTTGCGTTCAAATGCGTTCTCTATTCCTGGATATGATTTTGCTGGATGGACATCGACGGTCAATTTGGAAACAGGAGCAACAGCAAACACATCATATGCTAATGGCGCAACAATCGACCCATACAAGGTTGCAGGTGATTCAACTTTGACGGCTACATGGACACCAAAAAATTATCAAATCACATTTAATTGTGGTACGAAACCAAGTGGTGCAAGTACGAATATAGTCAGCGGAACAGCTATTTCAGCTATAAGTGTTACGTATGATGCAACATATGCAGCATTCACAAGCACTGTACCAACGGCTGCACAATGTAAGCTGGATGGTTATCACTTCAAAGAATGGAGTTGTACAAACAGTATAACCTCGGCTGGTGGAACTTATACAGTTGCCGGTAATACAGTTTGTAGCGCAGTATGGGAAGCCAACACCATTAACCTTACATGGTATAATGATAGTTCTGCAAACAATGGAACGGCGATTACGTTACCATCAGGCAGTAATGCAGGCAGTTGTACTTATGACGGTACTCTTAATTTGCCAGCACAACCAGAAAAGAATGGTTATACATTTAATGGTTGGACAGTCAGAAGTACGTCTAGTAACAACTAAACCTGAATGTTGTATTGAACAAAAAAGAACAGCCAAGCAATTGGCTGTTTTTTTTTATGATAAGAAAAGACCAGCGGAAATCGTTCCTGCGGAATGCACGTTGTTTTTTGGTTATAATATGTTTGTCTTGAATGACTGAACATAAATTTTTAACCACAGGAGAAAAAAATGGGTGCATTTACACATTATGTTTTAAAACCTTTGTCTTTGATTGGGGCATTGAACTGGGGGCTGGTCGGCTTTTTCAGTTTCGATATAATCGCATGGCTTTTTGGTCCAATGACTTGGTTGTCACGGTTTTTCTATGCTCTTATTGGTGTTGCAGCTTTAATCTGGTTAATTATCTGGATTTTTGGCGATAAACCAACGTGCGAATATGAACGTCGTGGTCGTAATTAATCAAAGACTTTTTTATTCGTTTTTTAAGAAAATGCCCACATGGGCATTTCTTTTTGCAAAATCTTTTTTATTGTGGTAAAATGAAAGCATGCGAAAGCAGAGAAGAGAGAATATATCCGGGGATGGTGGCTTTCGCAAAACGTTAACGATTCGATTTTTTTGTTTGGGTCGTCCCGCCATCCCCGAAAGTTCTTCTTTTTTAATAAAAAAATCAATATCTTGATTCGAATCGATAAAAAATAATCTATATTTTGATTTTTTATAGTGTTTCGAATCGTGTTTTTTGATGTTTTTGTACACAAAAACACCTTTGGTGTACAAAATAGCACGAATCGGCTTTGTGAAAATCATCCCAAAGGTGCAGAAAACTCTACTTTTTTAAATGCAAGTAAAAAAATAAAAAAAATTCATTTTTTTGTGATGAGATTTTTATCTAAATACTGTATATTGTGTTTCAAGGGAGCAAAGAGACACAATATATAGTATTTTTTGTCAATTTTAAGGGGTTAAATATGGCAAACGAAACAAATGAAGTAAAAATCCAAGTTATATCAACACTGACGTGTTCTCTGTCTTCTATTAAAAAACGTTCTGGCGAAATTGTGCCATTTGACGTTAAAAAGATTTTCGATGCGATTAAGGCGGCTGTGGCTGTGACCATGGAAATTTCTGATGCTGATATCGTTAAAATCACCCAAGATGTTTTGAAAAGATTGGATAAAAAATATCCAGATTCTGTTCCAGATGTGGAAAGCATCCAAGATGTTGTTGTTCAAACTTTGATGGATGCGCATGCATATAAAACGGCGGAATCTTATATTGTTTATCGTCAAAAACGTGCAGAAACACGTGGAAATTTGGTTGATGCGGTTTCTGTGATTGGTGACTATGTATCCGAAGCAGATTGGCGTGTCAAAGAAAACGCAAATATTGGTTATTCTATTGGTGGACTTATTTTGCGTTCTTCTGAACGTATGACTGCGGAATATTGGTTAAGTATTTATCCCAAAGAAGTTGCCGAAGCACACAAAGCGGCGGCTTTCCATATTCATGATTTGGGTTGGTTGACAGGTTATTGTGCGGGTTGGTCTTTGCGTGAATTGTTATATGAAGGATTCAACGGTGTTCCGGGATATTTACAATGTAAACCGGCAAAACATATGGCAACGGCTGTATCTCATATGGTGAATTTCTTGGGGACTTTGCAAAATGAATTTGCTGGGGCCCAGGCATTGTCATCTGTTGATACTTATCTTGCGCCGTATGTTCGTTTGGATAATTTATCGTATGCAGATGTTAAAAACGCAATGCAAACATTGGTGTTTAATTGTTCTGTGCCATGTCGTTGGGGAACCCAGACACCATTTATTAACTTTACTTTCGATTGGACTTGTCCAAAAGATTTGCGTGAACAACGTCCATTTGTTGGCAAAAAAATGGTTGATTTCACCTATGGCGATTTGCAACCTGAAATGGATATGATTAACAAAGCGTTCATAGAGGTTATGACCGAAGGTGACGCCCTGGGACGTCCATTTACTTTCCCAATTCCAACATATAATATCACAGACGATTTTCCATGGGAACACCCAAATGTAAAGCCTTTGTTTGATTTGGCTGCGAAATATGGAATACCAAATTTCCAAAATTTCTTGAACAGCGATTTGAACCCAACGGATGTGCGCTCTATGTGTTGCAGATTACGTCTTGATGTGCGTGAATTATTGAAACGTGGTGGTGGTTTGTTTGGTTCTGCTGAAAAAACTGGTTCTATCGGTGTTGTGACAATTAATTTGGCACGTTTGGGCTATTTGCATAAGGGCGACCGTGAAGGTTTATTGCGTGAATTAAAACGCTTATTGGATTTGGCACGTGATTCTTTGGAAATCAAACGTAAAATTATTTCCAAGAATTTGGACCGTGGATTATATCCATTTACAAAACGTTATTTGGGTAATTGGAATCATCATTTTTCAACAATTGGTGTAAATGGTGCCAATGAAATGGTTATGAACTTTACAAACGGTAATGATAATATTGCGACCGTATTTGGTAAAAACCTTGTATTAGAAGTGATGGATTTCATAAGAACTAATTTGGCAGATTACCAAGAAAAAACCGGAAATCTGTATAATTTGGAAGCAACCCCGGCCGAAGGATGTGCATATCGTTTCGCAAAAACAGATAAAAAGAATTATCCTGATATTTTAACGGCTGGAACAGAAGATGCGCCATATTATACAAATTCAACACAATTGCCTGTGTATTTCACAGATGATCCATTTGTCGCATTGGAACACCAAGAAGATTTACAACGTAAATATACCGGTGGAACAATGTTGCACCTTTATATGGGTGAACCGGTATCAAGCGGTGAAGCGGCTGAAAAGATTGTCCGGACAATATTTGAAAACTACAAAGTGCCATATATGACATTGACACCAACATTTTCGATTTGTCCAAAACACGGATATTTGCCAGGGCGTCACGATTTCTGTCCGAAATGTGATGCTGAAATTGCGGCGAACAACAACGATTGTCAATGCAAATGTGGCGACCACGAATAAATAAAAAAACAACAAAAAAAAGAGAAAGGAGAAAAACATGAACCCACAAACAAGAACACCATGCGAAACATTTTCACGCTCTATGGGATATATTCGCCCTGTGAAAAACTTTAACATTGGTAAATATGCAGAATTCTGCGAAAGAAAAACATTTACAGAAGAAAATTCTTTGTCTGCGGGTGCAAGACATCGTGAATTATTGAAAAAGGCTGCATAATTTTTGGGGCGTTTTCATGAAACAGATACAAATCGGCGGTTTGGTTTCCTTTACGACTATTGATTATCCTGGGAAATTGGCCGCCGTATTGTTTTTAAAAGGTTGTCCATTACAATGCGAATATTGTTCTAATTCGCATCTTATCGCAGTGGAAGAGGGCGAATACGACCCAGACAAAGTCTTTGATTGGTTGCGTAATCGCATTGGAAAACTGGAAGCGGTCGTTTTTTCCGGCGGTGAAGCATTGATGCAGGCTGATACTACAATTGAATATATGAAACAGGTAAAAGATTTGGGATTTAAAATCGGTCTGCATACCAACGGCTTTTATCCAGATTTATTAAAGAAAACAACAGATATAGTTGATTGGGTCGGGCTTGATTTCAAAGCGACCAAACAACGTTATAAAGATTTAACCAAAATAGATATTGCATATGACCGTATGATTGAATCTTTGAAATATTGGGTGTCCTGTGGTCGTGGGCTTGAGGTTCGCACCACATGCGACCCTCGCTTTGTAAGCAAAAACGATTTGTTGGAAATTGCTAAAATTGCGAGTGATATGGGTGTAAAAAATTTTGCAGTGCAAAAATACACTCCTTATCACGAAGATGAAGATAAAAAAACAACACCATCGCAACGTGAACAATTTTTCAACGACGAAGAATTGCGGAAGAAATTAGAATCAATGTTTGAATCTGTCGTGTGGCGGAACAGTTAAATCGGTTCGCTTCCGTCATATCCATGCATAAATAAAAAAATCATCCACAAGGGATGATTTTCTTATTTCTGGTGGCTCTGATCGGAATGTAAATTCCCATCCGTCACATAAATGTGCCGTGATGGGCCCCTTTCGACTCGTAAGGCTCGAACTGCGCAAGGCTTGTTCTTGCCAACTATCGTCCCGAACCTTCGGTTCGCTTCCGACCAGCAAGATACTTGGAATATAAAAAAATACCATCTTGCGATGGCATTTTCTTATATTCTGGTGGCTCTGATCGGAATCGAACCGATACTCCTTGCAGAACTTGATTTTGAGTCAAGCGCGTCTACCAGTTCCGCCACAGAGCCATAACACTTTCAGCACGCAATTATTTTGCTTTCTTTGCGGCTGATTTCTTCGCTTCGACCTTTTTAACCAATCTTGCACTGCGATTTGGTTTATGAACAGGTTTTTTAGCAGGTTTGTCTGCTTTCCCGTTCTTTTTTTCAATGGCTTTTTTAATTTCAGCCATTTCAGGTGTCAAACGAGAAATTGGTTTTGCCATTACATAGGCATCCAATCCACCGTGTTTTGTTAATGTGCGCAATCCAGCCGTTGAAATACGTAAGGCAAAATCACGACCCAAAATATCACTGTGGAATGATAATTTTTGTAAATTTGGCAAGAATGTACGTTTTGTATGACGCATAGAATGCGATACATTCATACCGACCATTGTTTTTTTTCCAGTTACTTTACATACACGTGGCATATTAAATCCTTTAATTACTGGGGTATAATTTATAACATAATTTGTCAAAAGTCAAGTAATGTTTTAAATTTGTTTTTGTTTGCCAAAAAAAAATCAAAGAAAGATTTCATTTTGGAAATATTTTGCCTGACAAAACCGAATGATATATGGTGGATTTTATTTTGCACAATGTCATTTTTTTTAAAGGGTTTAACTAGGCGGATTATTATCCAATGGCTTGAAAATGTAAAATATGCGACTATATATCATACATAAGAAAAATCACCCGTCGCCAAAGCTATGGGTGACAAGCTAAGAGGTATTAAAATGAATCCAGAAGATATTCAAGAAACACCACAACAGGCGATTGAAAAATATACTACCGATTTTACTAAATTGTCGGCTGATGGTAAATTAGACCCGGTTATTGGTCGTGAAGATGTAGTAAGACGTACAATCCAAGTGTTATCTCGTCGAACAAAAAACAACCCTGTTTTAATTGGTAATCCGGGTGTTGGTAAAACTGCGATTGTAGAAGGTTTGGCACAACGTATCATATCTGGTGATATGCCTGAAAATTTATTGAATAAAAAATTATTGTCTTTGGATATGGGGGCTTTGATGGCGGGCGCTATGTTCCGTGGTCAATTCGAAGGAAGATTAAAAGCAATATTAAAAGCCGTCAAAGAATCCAACGGACAAATAATTTTATTCATTGATGAATTGCATACTATGGTTGGCGCCGGCAAAGGTGAAGGCTCTATGGATGCGGGTAATTTATTAAAACCTATGTTGGCACGTGGTGAATTACATTGTGTTGGTGCAACCACGTTAGATGAATATCGTCAATATATTGAAAAAGATCCGGCACTTGCACGTCGTTTTCAACCGGTTTATGTAGATGAACCAACGGTTGATGATACTATTTCAATCTTGCGTGGATTAAAAGAAAAATACGAAGGTCATCATGGTGTGCGTATTGCTGATTCTGCGCTGGTTGCAGCGGTTAAATTATCTAATCGTTATATCACAGACAGATTTTTACCAGACAAAGCAATTGATTTGATTGATGAAGCGGCGGCTCGTGTTCGTATTGAAATTGCTTCGAAACCTGAAAAACTTGATGAATTAGACCGTCATTTAATGCAATTAAAAATTGAACAACAAGCATTGAAAAAAGAAAAAGATGAAGAATCTAAAAAACGTTTGAAAGATTTGGAAACTTTGATTGAAAAAATGCAAATTGAATCAAATGAAATGACAAAAAAATGGGTTGATGAACAAAAGAAAATGAAGGGACTTTCTGATTCAATGGCGGCGTTGGATGCTGCAAAGGCAGAGGTTGCAATTGCTATGCGTAATGGTGATTATGAAAAGGCCTCAGCTTTGCAATACGGTAAAATCCCACAGTTAGAAGAAGAAATCAAAAAACAAAACACAGAATCCAAAGAATACAAAACTGTATTGCCAGAACATATTGCGGCTGTTGTTTCAAAATGGACCGGCGTTCCAGCGGACAGATTGTCAATGGAAGAACAGGCAAAATTATTAAATATCGAAGATGAATTACGTAAACGTGTTGTCGGTCAAGACGAAGCATTAACTGTTGTTGCACGTGCAATACGTCGTTCACGTGCGGGACTTTCTGATCCACGTCGTCCATCCGGTTCGTTTATGTTTTTGGGACCAACAGGTGTAGGTAAAACCGAAGTTGCAAAAGCATTGGCTGAATATCTATTCAATGATGATACAGCCATGACACGTATTGATATGAGTGAATATATGGAACCACATTCTGTGGCACGTTTAATCGGTGCACCTCCAGGATACGTTGGATATGAACAAGGTGGTGAATTAACAGAATCTGTACGTCGTCGTCCATATCAAGTATTGTTGTTTGATGAAATTGAAAAGGCTAACCCAGATGTGTTTAATGTCTTTTTACAAATATTGGATGATGGTCGTTTAACAGATGGCCAGGGCCGCATAGTTAATTTCACAAATACTATCATTATAATGACAAGTAATTTGCCGAATATGGAAGCAGTAAAAAAACAATTTCGTCCTGAATTTATCAATCGTATTGATGAAATTGTTTTCTTTAATGCGCTGGGCAAAGATGTGATGGCTGATATTGTTAAAATCCAATTAAAGATTTTGGAAAAAAGGTTAAGCGAACGTCAAATGTCTTTGCGTGTGACTGACAAAGCGATTCAATGGTTGGCGAACAACGGATACGATGGTGTGTTTGGTGCAAGACCATTGAAACGTCTTATTACTAATGCCGTAGAAGACAAAATCGCAGATTTGATTTTGTCGGGCACAGTTGGCGAAGGTTCAACAATCAATGTTGATGTTCACGGCAAAGAATTGTTGATACAATAAAAAACGCCCAACCGGGCGTTTTTTATTTTGTTTTTGTTAAAAAATTATTTAAATACTGAAATGCTTCAATATAGTCGGAACGATCCAGATCCAGATCTTGAGATGGAAGAGATAATGTTTTAATATCCAAATTTTGGTCTATTTTTTTGTTCATTAAATCAGCTATGCCAGGACCGTATGAACCATCATATACTAAATCATGTACTGCCTGCATATAATTATGTTTATCATCCCTGAATCCAGAATGACCTTCATAAAAACCGAACTTATTTGTTCCTGTTTCGCCGTTTGGAATCTCTACGAAATAATTACCGTTTTGCATTCTCGTGTATGCGACTTCATACACAAATTTACCGTCTTGAGTGTTTACACGTGCAGCCTTTGTCTGCAGACAACTACCAGTGTTAAAATGTTGAACTGTCATATTTTTTTGTTCGTAAATAGTAACCAATTTTTGCAACAATAACATATTCATGGTATGTTTATTTTGTTCTTTTTGTTTTCTTTCTTTGTATTTTTGAAACATATTTAATTTTTTCAAGAATTTCATATTTTATTCCTTTAAGCTTTTTTATCATCAATACGAGAATAACATAAATTTTTGTAAAAACAATATTTTTTTGTTCTTGCTTTATTCATACCTTTTTTGCTAGATTTTTTTCGTAATAAAAAAGGAACAAAAAATGAATATGACTTTGGATTCTTTGATTGCAAAATTGGGACAAATTGTTGCTGAATTTGGAACACGTTTAATCGGCGTTATTGCCATATGGGTTATCGGTTTTTGGGTGGTAAAAAAAATAATCGCTTCTATTTCTTTTGCTATGAAAAAACACGAAGTTGAACCATCTTTGGCTTCATTTACACAATCGTTTTTAAGTATAACTTTAAAAGTATTTGTGTTTATCATCATCTTGACTACACTGGGTGTTCAAATGACATCTATCGTTGCTGTGCTTGGTGCCGCATCATTGGCAATTGGTATGGCATTATCCGGGACATTACAAAATGTTGCTGGTGGTATGGTTATATTGTTATTTAAACCGTTTCGTGTGGGGGATGCAATTGTGACTGCTGATGGAAAAACAGGCATTGTTAAAAAGATTATGATATTTACAACCGAATTACATACTTTTGATAACCAGGTTTTATTTTTACCAAACGGTGCATTATCAAATGGTGTGATAACTAATTTATCGATGGGAAAAAACCGCAGAACAGATTTAATTGTTGGAATATCTTATGGTGATGATGTTGAACGTGCACGCAAATTAACATTGAAAATTTTATCCAAAGATAA
>CAMVPZ010000021.1 GCA_947169505.1 uncultured Pseudomonadota bacterium | reverse complement strand
GCGGGTGTTAAAAACTCTTTTTTAGAATTAATGAAATTAACAAAGTTTTCATTTTTTGCAATTTTAGACCATTTTTCATTTTCGCCAGGTTCTTGGATTAATTCAGTTAACCTGTATAAATTTTCAGATAAAAATGCTTTACCAGTAGATGGGTCAATATATTCCCCGGTTGTATCCAAACATTTATAAAGATTTTCGCCACATACTGCACTGTCAGATAATTGAGCCAATATTTTCTTTTTACATGTCAAAATATCATCAGCATTTCTTTGTTGGTAAACACTTAATCGTGACATGTCTAGTAATGCGCTGCTTTCATGGATTTTACCCATCGCATCGTTGTAAAGTGTATTATAAGATTTTGCAACGGTATTGCAATCTTGTTGGATTGTAAGTTTATAACCGTCTTGTGCAATGGTTAATTCATCATCAGTGCAAACCTCACGTGCCATTTCAATACATACCGGACGTGCAGCATTGTATAAATCCAATCCGTTTTTAGATGATGTTGCGACACCAGACAAAGAATCAATGTTATCCCATGCAGTGTCCATATCCAGTGATAGAGATATCGCAGACAAATCATTATTGATTTTTGAATTACCAGAACTGTTTAACGTTTGTGTTATTTTTTGCAAAAGTTTTTCAGATTCCGATTTGTCTTTTGTGTCGAAAGCCAATTCGCCTTCGCTGGCGATATTTATTGCAGCGGCATCTTCTTTGTCCAAACTGACCGTCAAAAGACGTTGATTGAAATCCAACATTTTATCTTCTGCGGCATCCAACTGCTTTTTTATATTATCAAATTCATGAATACGTGACGAACATGCGCATCTGCGTAAATTTGCATCTTTGTTAGCGCAAAATTCATCCATACATTCATAATAAACAGTTTTACATTTTGAATAATTTGCGGATTTTATATTTGCAATTTTTTCGCTGTTTATTTCGGCAGCACGAACAATTTTTTTAGATGCAGCAGAGCGTGCGCTTTTCGAAGCGGTTGTGGTTGATGAATTTTTTCGTGGTTCAATTGTTTTGGAATTTGCCCCCATTCGCGCAGTTGTAGAAACACGATTAACCACATTTTGTGTTGGCTGTGTAATCGCATTGCGTGATTTGACATTTTTTTGTGTGTTAGTGTTACGAGAAACGACCCGTGACTGATTCGTTTTTACGGCCGTTCGTGTGTTTTTATTTTGTTGATTTGTTGTGCGTTTTGTGTCGGTTAAATGTGATCTGTTTGAATTTGTGGTTGAAGAAACAGTCGTATTTCCAGTGCGTTTTGATGCCGCACGAGCCGTATCAGGAACGTCAGCAAATGTCGTCTGGAATACAGACAAACCAAGGCATACAGCAAAAAACAGTATTATCCTTTTCATTCCTTAGCCACATGTTAGCAAATTTATGTTTTTTTGGGCAAGAGAAAAAAATGACCGATTCGCTTTTTTATTTAAAAAATTGTGATATAATGTTAAGTGAAGGAACAGGGGATGAAAGAGAGAAAGTATGTCTATTTTGAATACGAAAGCCAAAGGTCGTATATCTGGAAGTAGAAAGATATTTTCGATTTTTGGTAAAACGATATTTGCATGTGTGTCTGTTGCGTGGGCAGGGTTTAATGCTTTCGCCAGCGGGATAGAGGCTGGAACGGCTGCACCAACATGCGATTATGGGACTTTGGAATCGTATACGGGTCCTGTGGGATTACAGGCAGAATATGAACCGAACCAGATAAATTTGCATTGGTATAACCAAAACCAAGAATTAACGGTTCAAAGTGCTGCACAAACATGTGTTTATGATGGCGTGTTGACGCCGCCTTCGACACAACCGACCAGGAATGGTTATCAATTTGATGGTTGGACTGTTCGTAGTACGTCATCATAGTATTAAAAGTTTTGGTCAAGAATGTTCCTTCCGACCAAAAGCGCCCATGAAAATAACTTCATGGGCGTTTGTTTGATTGCGGATTTATCTATGACCGGGGAAAATTTTGTACAAATTGTGAAACATAAAACATGTTTTTTGTCCGCTTTCATTCGTTGCTTCGGCAAAGTCATTACAGCAAGACATCCGTTTCTCTAACTCTACATCTTCGATTGTGCCAATCTCGCTGTAGCGTAAGCGAAAGCGGATGGTGCGGCCGAGGGGAATTGAACCCCCAAGGATTGCTCCACAGCATCCTTAGTGCTGCGCGTCTACCAATTTCGCCACGGCCGCATTTTGTTTTCCTAACATATTATAAAACTGTTTCCTTTTCAACAATTTTATGTTATAATCGAAAATATTAATAATACGAAGGAAGAAAAAATGAGAAAATATTTTAGATTTTTATCGGGATTGACAGTGATGTCTTGGTTGCCTTTGGTTGCTGGGGCTGCGGGTACTTATTACAATGGGAATTTATATCAAAATCCCCAAACTAAATATGGCGCAACTGGTAATAATGGTGGTGGTTTTTATAATAATTATGGAATGGGACGTGGATACGGTCAAAACATGCAACAAACTATGGGTGTTCGTAAAACTACGGTCCAAACCACAAAAAAGACATCTGTGAAAAAAACAGATACGACAAACAAAAATGGTTTCTTGTTGGGAATCGACCTTAGACACGAATTTGCAAATTGGGATTTTGAAATGCAGAATGCAGGTTCGAAACTGCATTATGATAATTTACAATGGAATGTTATAAGTGGTGAAGGTGCTTATTATTTCGGTGGTTCGACACCTATGCAAATCAAAGTTGGTGCCAGATATGGTAAACAGTGGGGCGAATCGCCAATGGTTGATGATGATATTTCCAATGAATCAATGTGGGAATTTCAACAGATAAACGTTGATACGGGCAGTGGTGTCGTTGCCGAAAACGTATTGGTTGGAACACCGGCTTTGTCAGTTGGTAAAAGCGATGGTGGAACACAATTTGGCTTTAATGCTGCGTTTGGTTTTACTGATTTGTTCAATATGGGTAATATCAAAGTGACACCTTCGATTGGTTATCGGTATTTGAAATACAAATTGGAAACAAAAAACAATTACGGTTTGATGGTTAATGTGTTGGATTCAAATACTTTTCCAAATTGTGTAGAAGTTTTAGATGGTGAAATCCAATGCAGTCCGTACGTTGGCTTCGCAGATGCTGATGGTGTGCTTTTTGGTGTTGCGGTATTAACGCAATTGAGCGATGGAAGTTTTATAGTTTTAAATGACTCAAGTGCAGTTCGACTTGATTTGGGTGATACATATTATTATGAACAACATGGAACATCGCACAGTTATGAAGCATCATGGGCGGGTCCATATTTTGCGTTGGATATGGAATATGCAATAAATGATAACAATTTGGTAAATGCGGGAATTGAAGTTGGTTTGCCAATTTATGATTCCAAAGGTGATCAGCCGTATCGTTTTGATTGGGCGCATCCAACCAGTGTTGAAGACAAAGGTGGTTTTGGTGATGCGTGGCATATTGGTTTGAATGCGATGTGGTCAACAGCGGTCAGTGATAATGTTATGTTGTCTTTGGGAATGACATATGATTATTACAAAGTCAGTGATGCAACCGCTAAAACATATCTTAATTCAACATATTATCAAACGGCGTTAAATAATGTTGATACATGGATTGCGTATTATGAATCCTTGCCAACTTTGACAGATGATCAAGTGATCGAATTGAATTATTATAAAGCAGAACAACAAGATTTAGAAGCATTGAAATCAGCAGGTTGGACAATTGAAAATAAAAAAGAAATCGAATCGATTTATAAATCTATGGGAATTCGTTTGGGTTTAAGTGTTAAATTCTAAGGATTGGATTCATGAATATGAATTATAAGAAATTTTTTGGTGTATTTTTTGTGTTGCTTGGTTTGTGCAATGGTGGGTGGGCATTTGAATTAAGTGGTACCGTACCTGTGAATCAAACCAGCGATACGGCTGCGAATGCGAAAATCAATGCGACTAATTTAGCCAGACGTCAAATATTGTATAATGTGCTGTCACAATATGCTCAACGGGAAGCATTAAATGGTTTGATACATAATTCATCCAGTGAAGAATTGATGGATGTTATCGAATCAACCAGTGTTTCTAATGAACAAATTTCATCTGATTCTTATTCTGCGAATATTACGATGAATATTGATAATGAAGCGGCCAAACGATGGTTGGATTCCAAAGGTGTTCAAAATTGGGTGCCGTTGAAAAATTCTGTAGAAAAATTTACTGCGTTGATTGTTGTGCAAAATGGTTTGGTTGACTGGGCGGAATTAAAACGCATTACTCGGGCTGGAAATGTTGAAATTGAAACCCAAACCATAGTTGGAAATCAAGTTGTTGTAAAAATGCCGTTGAATTACAGAACTAAATTTACCGCTGCTGTCCGTGGGGCGGGGTGGAAATACACTGACAATGGCGGTGTTTTACAAGTTTGGAAATAATCAAAGCGAAACAAAGGGGAAAACAAAATGAAAAAACTTTTTATGGTTTTGGCAGTGTTGGTGCCGTGTGTTGCGGTGGCTGATGAATCACCAAAAGATAATAAATTTAATTTAAATATTCGTCGTATCGGTTTTGATTGGACGAAAACAAATATGAAAAATGCAGGGGAATATCAAAATTCTTCGGTCGCTGCATTAAAAGCATCAAATCAAGAAAATATCAAAGGTGTTTTTGATGTTGCATTGGAATATGGGCATGATCGATTTAAATGGGATAATTCTTTGTTTATGGAATATGGGAAACAATCTATTACAAATGTTGATGGTGAAAGAACGGTTGATGAAAGTGCGGATAAAATATTATTTTCATCTGATTTAGCATATGTGTGTTGGGATTTTGATTCTTTTAAATTGGGACCAATTGTACGTGGGCAATATGAAACAGAATTCAAAGGTGATCCACGCAGAAACGTTTTGCGTCCTAATGCGGGGTTCGCATTGTTTGATCATGATATTTTCAAAAGTTTATATGCAGTGGGTGTTTATGAATACGATTTTACATATGCTGATGAAAAAGTCAGTAAATCTGCTGTGGAAGCTGGTTGGCGTATTGAATATAAATTACGTGAAGGTGTAAAGTTTTCTTCTGATGGATATTACAGAAAATATTTATCTTATTCTCGTTATGTTGGCGAAGATTTGACATATGATTTTTCCGCTGTTGCACGTTTGGATACAAATGTTTGGGGTGATTTAACGATGGGACCTTATATTAAATATCGTCGTGCGCATTCTCGTCAAGCCCAAGATTATGCCGCAAACACTTCTATTGGTGTGTCGTTCAGTTATATCCATAATTTTGATTTGATGTATAAAAAGACAGAACAAGATTAAAATGCATATTTCGTTTTAGCCATGATAAAGAATTCGTTTTCTTGATCATGGTTTTTAACGAATGTGGCTGAAAGAGCATTATATTTCACTGTGTATTCAATGCTTGGTTTTGTTGCCAAATTGATATCGTACGTGTTGTAAACAATTTCTCCGTTTTTTGTTTTATTAACAGGTACTGTTAAAAACATATCGCCAGAAATAATTGTGTCTGGAATTGCAACTTCGAAAGATAAATCTTGATATTGTGCGCCAATTTTTGCTGATGAAGTATATATATTTGAAAAGTTTGTAATCAAAGAATTTTCTTCGGTTTGTGGACGTGTTATACCAAATCTTATGTTTTGATAGAAATTTAAATTGTCTATTTTAAATTCATTTTTATATCCAACGAATTGAGTCATTTGATTTTGTTTTGTAGATATTAATCCGTTTGATTCAAATAAATGATTTTGTTTAAATCCAAATTCAAAATTATCAAATAAAATAACAGAATCATTTTCGCTTTCACGTAATTTATCAAAACCACGACCATGTGGTACAACATTGATGTTGTCAGATAAATTTGTTATAAAGTGACGATTAAAATCATCAACAAATGCAATTTTTATGTTGGCTGATTTTAACGGTTTTGCTGTTGTAGCGCTGACGTTTGATAAAGACAATGGTTGAATTGTGTTGTTTGATAAAACTATTTTTGGTGTTCCAACAGGTTGTGTGGCACGTTCCATATTTAATAATCCCCAACCATACACAGAATCAACACCTGTTTCACCCAAATCAGTTGCGGTAGTAAATAACAAAGCTGTTATTTGTGAAGCGGTCATATATGGAAATGCTTCGTGTATAATTGCGATTGCACCAGAAACTACCGGGGTTGCAAAACTGGTGCCAGATGCATGACTTTGTGTATCTGTATTCCAATCAGATCCAGGTGCGGCAATACAATAATTTTGTGTAATTCCGCATTGATTACTGTACCAAGCCAAATCGCCATGATTATCAATCGCAACAACATTTACAAAATGCCCATTTAAATCTGGAAATGCTAAGGGCAGGGCGGATAATGCGCCGCTTTCATTTTGGCTTTCGTTTCCTGCTGCCCAAACGAATATTGCATCGTTATCGGCAGCTGAGTTGCGGATATTGTACATATATGATTGTGCATCAGTGTATGTTTTTGGTGATGCGTTCGAATTATATATTGCGGCTGCTGCGTTTGTTGTTGGAATGGATGGAATTTGCCAACTGGCATTATAAATGTTTGTTGGAACACTTGATTCAATAGCATTTGCAATATTATTAAAAGAGCCCATATTATCGGCAGATATTGCGATGTTTTGATTTGTAATTTGTGTGTCTGGAGCAATGTTGTTGAATATTTCATAAACCGTATCACCATGATTGCTGTAAAAATCATCTAATATAGTAATTGATGTGTTTTTTCCAGTGAAATTGCGGCCGATTGCATATGCAAAATCAATAGAATCGTATTGTTTATAATTTCTTTGATATTCGTATTGTGATTTTATTGATTTTATTGTTGATTCATCAATGTCGGCGCCGTTTGTCAAAGATTTTGTATAAACAGCATTGATTTTTTGGTTTTTGACATAATCCATGGGCGCATAATTTATAGGTACATTCGCAGACAAAGGTACACGTTGAAAATTTGTTTGATTTGAAATTTGTGAAGAAGAACCATGGTCCCCATTTGATTGAATGGCCAAAGCCGTTCCAACACCAACCAATGCAGCGCCACCCAAAATCGCCAAAAAAGTATCGTTGGTGGATTCACATAATTGTGGATGCGCTTTACGATATCGTGCATTGTCGCAATTTGAAACAGCAAACGAATTTGTCGTTGCAAAAACGATAATAAACAAAGATGTAAAAATACGTTTTATCAAATTCATTTTCATTTATTTCACACAAATATAGACTAATCATTTGTTTTGTCAATGATTTTATAGATTTTTTTTGTTGTGTAAAAAAGAAAAACTTTTTCAAAAAAAACTTGCTTTTATGGGTGATTTTGTTTATAATGGCGGCACGCATTTAATGCGAATTAATGCGAAGAACACAGGCAGCGGATATAATTTCTGTCCAGATAATCTGGTTTTTTACATCTGCTGACCGAGGATAACAACAGAAAACAAAGGATTTAAATATGGCATTGCCTACATTTACTATGAAACAATTAATGGAAGCTGGGGTTCATTTTGGCCACCATACACGTCGTTGGAATCCATTAATGACACCATATGTTTATGGCGTAAAAGATAAAATTCACATTATTAATTTGAATAAAACTGCACCACTGTTGCATCGCTCATTGGTTGCATTGGAAGCAATCGCTGCCGCAGGTGGTAAAATTTTGTTTGTTGCTACAAAACACCAGGCAAAAGATATTGTTAAAGATGCTGCAGAACGTTGCGGTCAATACTATGTAAACAATCGTTGGTTGGGTGGTATGTTAACAAACTGGACTACGGTTTCGCAGAGTATTCGTCGTTTGAAAAAAATGGAAAACGATATTGCTAATGCTGACAAATTGGGCTTAACCAAAAAAGAAGTCGGTGTTATGACCAAAGAAGTTGCTAAATTGCGTGATATCTTTGGCGGTATTTTGGAAATGCACGGTGTACCTCAGGCGATGATTGTTATTGATGTACCACGTGAATTGAATGCTGTTCACGAAGCAAGAAATTTGGACATCCCAACAATTGCTATTTGTGATACAAATGCGAACCCAGAATTGGTTGATTATCCGGTACCTGGGAACGATGACGCATCACGTGCAACACAATTGTATTGCGATTTGTTCGTAGATGCTATTTTGTCTGGTATCGAAAAAAGATTGGGTGGCGCTGCTGGTAAAAAAGCTGATGTTGATAATGCAGAAGCGGCTGCTGAAGAATATGAACATGATTTGAAAGTCAAAGAAGCAAAACAAAAATCTAAAACTTCTGAGGCTCGTGAAGTTCGTCGCAGCAAATTGGCAGATAAAGCCGACAAACAATAACACATAAAAGAAAGGAAATACAAATGGCAGAAGTAACAGCAAAATTAGTTCAAGAATTGCGTGAAAAAACATCCGCAGGTATGATGGATTGTAAAAAAGCATTGGTCGAAAATAACGGTGATATCGAAGCAGCAGCCGATTGGTTGCGCCAAAAAGGTATTGTCAAGGCTGCATCCAAAGCAGGTCGTGTTGCGGCTTCTGGTTTGGTGACTGTCGTAAAATGTGACAATATGGGTTGCGTTGTTGAATTGAATGCTGAAACAGATTTCGTTGCAAAAAACGATAAATTCCAAAAATTGGTTGCAGATGTTGCAAACAAAGCATTGGAATTGGCTGGTGATTTCGATGCGACATTAAATGCAGTCAAAGATGATATCGCTGCAACTATTTCTACAATTGGTGAAAATATGAGTTTGCGTCGTATTGCAAAGGTAGATGGCGATCATATTTATACTTATGTTCACAATGCTTTGGTTCCAGGTATGGGACAAATTGGTGTTGTGGTTGCAATCAATGGTGATGATCCACGTATTGATGAAATCGGTGGAAAAATCGCTATGCACATTGCTGCGAACAAACCTGAATTCATGACAATTGCTGACGTTGATCCAAAGGCTGTTGAACGTGAAAAGAAAGTTTTCATTGAATCGGGTGCAACCGCTGGAAAACCTGAAAACATCGTTGCAAAAATGGTCGAAGGTCGTATTCAAAAATGGTATGCAGAATCTGTATTAGAAGAACAACCATTTGTTATGGATCCATCAAAGACTGTGAAAGATGTTATCGCAGAACATGGTGGAAAATTGGCGGGTTATGCTTTCTATGTTTTGGGCGAAGGAATCCAAAAACGTGAAGACAATCTGGCAGACGAAGTTGCAAAAATGCTGGGTTAAAACAAAGCGTAAAAAATAAAATAACTGCGCTTTGAAAGAAAAGCGCAGTTGTTTATTCAATAAAAAAGGAAAAAATATGGCGAACAATAATAACAGAATGGTAGTTGGTGGTTCTTTTGTTCGGTATACGACTACCAAAACTGGGACACATATTGAATTTTATGATGATGTGTCCAAAAAAAGAAGAAGATTTAATTTGTCCAAATTGTTGAATTTTCAAACAATGAATTTACAGCAAAAAGTCAAAGGCGATTAATTTTTGTAAAATAGTTTTTTGTTGTTTTGTTTTGGTCATCTGTGGTATTATTAATGCAAACAGCAAAGGATAACGATGCCAAAAATAATAAGATTATCAAAAAATGTTTCTGTGATAGAAACAGAATATTATATTTTTGGTAGAAAGATTCGCAAAAAAAGGATAATCTTTACAAGAAATTACGAAAATGAATTAAAGAAAAATTTATCGTGTTTCGGTCAAGACAAAGGGAAAGAATATGGCGAATAAATTATTTGATGAATTAACCATGCGTGGTTTTATAAATCAGTGTTCAAATATGGACGCTGTAAAGGATTTATTAAATAATGGAAAAATCGCTGTATATTTGGGGTCTGATCCAACGGCGGATTCTTTGCATGTTGGGCATTTGGTTCCGGTTATGATGATGCGCTGGTTGCAAAAGTATGGTCATAAACCGATTATGTTGGTTGGTGGTGCGACCGGACGTATTGGTGACCCAAGTGGGCGTGATACTGGGCGCCCAATGATGGACGAAAAAACATTAAATAAAAATGTTGCGGGTTTAAAAAAATCTTATTCTAAATTTTTGAAATTTGGTAATGGCGACCAAGATGCGATTATCGTTGATAATTATGATTGGATGAAAAATTATTCGCATTTGGACTTTTTGGCACAGTATGGTTTGGATTTCACAATTCCACGTATGTTATCTATGGAAAGTGTAAAAAAACGTTTGGAAAATGGGATGACATTTTTGGAATTTAATTATATGACTTTCCAAGCGGTGGATTTTTTAACGCTTTATCGGGAACATAATTGCGTTCTTCAACTTTGTGGTGCAGACCAATGGGGAAATGCGGTTATGGGAATTGAATTAATTCGTAAAAAATGTGGCAAAGAAGCATTTGTGTTATCAACCGCTTTGTTGACGGATTCCAATGGAAATAAAATTGGAAAATCTGCGGGGAATGCGGTTTGGGTTAATGAAGATAAAACAACACCATATGAATATTATCAATATTTCCGTAATACCCCAGATGATTTGGTCGAAAAAATGTTGAAAATATTCACTGAAATCCCATTAAATGAAATTGCAGAATTTTCTAAGAAGCAAGGTGCAGAATTAAATGAAGTCAAAAAACGTTTGGCTTTTGCGGCGACAGAGATAGCACACGGAACAGATGCGGCACATGCGGCAGAAGATGCGGCGGCGGCATTGTTTGGTGGCGGTGGCAACAATGAAAATGTGCCAAGTTTTGATTTGAAAATGGACGCACCGATGCCAGTTTTGGATTTCTTGGTTGCGGTAAAATTATTTGATTCTAAATCCGAAGCACGTCGTATGGTGGAACAGGGTGGAATTCAAATAGACGGACAAAAGATTACTGACAAAGATTATATTGTCGAACCGACTGAATCAATCATGGTTCAACGTGGCAAGAAAGTTTTTTTGAAAGTCAAAATTTCATAAAAATTTTTATTATTTGACAAACATTTGTTAAATTTAGTACACTTATGTTGTACCAAGGAGGAAAGGCTTGTTAAAAAAGACATGTTTTCGAAATTTATGCCATGTTTTACAGCGTACGTTGGTTGTGTCAGTGGTGTGTTTTTTCACGATGGTTTCATATGCATGGGCTTATAATGTCAATTTTGTATGTGGAAATGGTGCAACGGCAATATCTGGTGCTATAAATCCTGTTTCTGTTAGTGGTTTTTTTAGTTTGCAGTTAAGCGATGCTACGCAGTATTGTCAAACAAGTTATTCAGGTTGGCAGCCGTTAGCTATTACATGTAGAGACGCCAGCCAAAATGTGAAATGTCTTATTTTTGATGCTTATCCTGGTTGTAATGTTAATGCTAATCTTACATGTACCGTGGAATTTGCCCATAAAAGCGTTTCGCCGTTTGTTTTAAACACGTGTGATGGTGATTTCATTCTTTATTACAGTGTTGAGCAAAATAACGGGGATTATACATTATATGCAAATTATGGTGTTAATGGACCAAGTAATCCAGTAGATGCTTGCTGATGTTTCAGCTAATTCGTGTTTTGCAGGGATTTCGTATGAGATTTGTGAAAATTATAATGCCTGTGGTGGTTCTTCAAGTTTGGGGCATGCTTTGTCTAATTCGTATGGAGAATTTTTATCCAATAGTGTTTATGGTGATGATGGTAATCATGGGGTTGTGAGCGGCATGTTTTATATGTATTATTATGATACCGCACATGCAATAAGATTAAATTCGACTGGTGCTGCTACTCATG
>CAMVPZ010000020.1 GCA_947169505.1 uncultured Pseudomonadota bacterium | reverse complement strand
ATTGCTTTTTTTGCTATTTTGTGATATAATACTTTCGATTTCAAAGGCACGTTTTGTGCCGTTTTTTTGTGTCCGCTTTTGGCGGATTTTTTTATTTAACAAAAGGATTTTTTATGAAAATAAGTAATTATGGTATAAATATGTTAAAACACTTTGAAGGATGTGTAAAAACAGGGGACAAACATGTTATTTATGATGATCAAACCGGTCTTCCGGTAAACACAAATGAACCGTTACCAAAAGGAGCAACTATTGGTTATGGGCATTTGATAAAATCAGGTGAAGATTTTAGAAATGGCATCACAGAAAGCATCGCCACCGAATTATTACTTTTTGATATCGCAACAGCAGAACGTGCCATAAAAAACAATATTACCGTTCAATTATCTCAAAATCAATACGATGCATTGGTGTCTTTGGCATACAACATAGGCGCTAAAAATTTTGCTACATCAACCGTTGTGAAATATATTAACAACCCTAAAATTCACAGTTCTATATATCCAAATCTAGAATCTGCATGGAAAGCATGGAATCGTTCCCAGGGTAAAATATCAAACGGTTTAATCAACCGCAGACAAAATGAGTGGGACACGTATAACAAAGGTACATATTGATTTTTATAACAATAGTATTCACACTGCCCACACCGGCACAAAAAGGCATCAAACCACAAATGATTATTTGTGTTTTTTATGTATTACTTTTTTAGCCTGATAATGTTCATCAACATAACTTAATATTTTCTTTGTATTTTTTCTTATTATTGATTGCATATCTGCACAATGATTTTCCATTTCAGACATCAAAAAAGAAACCATTTCTTTGGCCGATTTTTGTTTTTTCCAAACACATTTACCAAACAAATAATATCTTTTGTAAAAAGGATCTTCTTTCTTTTCAAACATAAAAACCACCTTTGTTCATAGGATTATTTATAAAAATTGAAAAACTTGATAATACTCCCCGCACCTGATTAGTATATCAAAAAATTCCATTTTTTACAATAGTATTTTTGTTTTCTGGATTTCAACAAACAAAAAACATGTGTCAAAATTCATTAGCAGCAAACATCCACACCGCTAGGTTTGTATTCTTATTATGGTTGTATTTGTTGATTTTATTCTCGTATAATGATATTATACCCAATAGAATTGGAAAACAAAACAATATTATGAGGGAGAAATCATGAACCATTATCAAATCTGGCACGCTATTGAAGAGTTTGCTCACGAACATGGCATGTCTTGTTCTGCTTTGGCTAAACGAAGTGGTTTAGATCCAACTACGTTTAACAAAAGTAAACGTTTTTCTAAATACGAACAACCAAGATGGCCTTCAACTGGCAGTATTGCAAAAATACTGGCTGCTACAAATTCCAGACCACAAGATTTTTTCAAATATATTACCGATGATAAATCTTGCCAAAAATAAAACATCGCCCAATCGGGCGGTGTTTTTGGTTGTTTGTGTTTTTATCTGCCGCTTTTGCCATAACGTTTCTTTTGCTGTTGCGACAGATAATATTTTTTGCCACCGTATGCCAACCCAAGACCAGCCCCAGCAAAAAGGGCAATTTTGCCAGCATTACGACGTTTTTTTTGATTTTTTTGATGTGTAACATCAATTTTTTCTTGTGCTAATTGAAGATGTTTTTTGGCTGCATCTGTTTCATTATACGTCAATGATTTTTCAAAACATTTTTTTGCACGATTATAATTTTCCAACCCAAGATTAGCCCTGCCAATATTATAATGTGCAGAAGCAAATTGTTTGTTGGATTGTGCCGATTTTAAAGCCATTTGACCAGCCTTTAATGCCTTTTTATAATCACCATTTTTGTATGCGATAAAAGAAGTGTCATTTTGACAATCACAAGCATAACTTTTTTCAGCATCTATGAAATCGATTGTATTTGTCTGTTTTTCAAATCCAGATTTTGAATGTTTAACAACATCGTTCCACACATATTCTGGAACAATTTCTTTAACCAATTTACAATCTACCAATACAGTTTTACCTTTTTTGCCCTTTTCAAGTTTTAATTTCGCTTGTCTTGGCTGTTTTGCTTTTTCAAGATTGTTAATCATATTCGCAAAATCCCATTCACAGAAACCGTTTACATCTTGTTTTGGTTTGTTGTTTTCGCTGTACACGAATATGTCTTTCCATGTTAAATTATAACAACCCTCTGCACGTAAATTCAATAAATCAGAATATTGCATTTTACCAGACATTAATGCCGCAAAAAAATACAATCTGTTAGGTACACCCTGTTGTTGACGCCATCCTGTTAAAGTTTTGGCTAAATCTGCACCTTTTTTACCAGCATTTAACTGTTTAACAAAAGAAGAGTTTTTAAAATTTGTATGACCTATGCAATATCTAAGAACACATGCCGCAATCAAAGTTTCTTTATCCATCGGGACAGTGATACAATTTTCAATATCTGGCAATATTTCAAATGTCATATAACGACCTTTGTACACATCTGCTTCATCAAAATTTGGAACTTTTGTATCTTTTGTGACCTTTTTATAACTGCCGTCTGCATTATACAATATAGTAAGCCCGTCAGCAGTCGTCCATGCTTCACCACACCAATATACATAATCATAATGATTTTCTACAAAAGCTAATGCAAATTTAACATCACTGCGACATGCTTCAAACAAAGCAATATTGCCGTATTTGTCGTCTTCTTGGTTCTTTATTTCTACTTCGGTTTTTGCCGTTTCTGTATCTTTATCATCTTTGTCTTTGTTCTGACAAGAAGATGCACCGATGGTCAAACCGCCCACAAGAGAAGCACCAAACAAGAATTTTTTAAATTTTTCCATGTTTTACCCCCGAACTATTGTATAATATATATAATACCAAAAAGTCATATTGTCAAGTGTTTTATCTCACGTTTTGATGGCCGTGATTTTGATTTGATGGTCGTGTTGATATCCATGCCATTTTAATTTCTTCTTGGTGTTTTTCCCAAAGTTTTATTATATTTTTCATTATTTTTTGAATTTGGGTTGGTATACCTTTTTTTAATTCCGCCTTCATAGGAGAGCAATCTTCAATTTTAAACCGACATGTGCAATTTTGATATGTTATTTTAAAATGCGGTTCTTCAGTTTCATTTGGATATACTTCAATTTTAAAATTAATTCGTGGATTGTCCTTTATCCACACAACCATGCCCATACCTTTGGACGAGCCTTGGAAATGTCTTTCCCGTTCTTTTTCTATATTATCAGCAACCAACAAATCATCTAATTCTTCAGATAATCTTTTTTCTAATTCTTGAATTTCATTCATAATGTCTTCCTTTTTACATCTTTTTAAATATCAACGATGTGTTTATACCACCAAAAGCAAAATTATTATTCATTACATAATTTGTTTTTATTTCACGCCCCGTGTCAATTATATAGTCCAATTTCCCACATTCTGGATCTGGGGTTTGTAAATTCAATATTGGTGCAAACCAATTATTATTCATCATTTGAATTGACCAAATCGATTCTAATGCCCCACACGCACCCAAAGTATGACCAACATAACTTTTTTGCGTGCTGCATGGCATATTATTACCAAACACAGATTCTGTTGCCAAAGATTCTGCAATATCGCCGTGTTTTGTACCCGTTCCATGCATGTTTACATAGCCGACAGATTCAGGTTTTAAATCTGCAGAATCCAAAGACAATCGCATACATTTTGCCATCATATCTTTATTTGGTTGTGTTATATGTGTGCCATCTGTATTTGTTCCAAAACCAACAATTTCAGCATATATTTTTGCACCACGAGCCAGCGCATGTTCATATTCTTCCAATATCAAAGCGGCTGCCCCAGCCCCAATAACCAAACCATCCCGATTAACATCAAATGGTGATGGGGTCTTATCAGGTGTATCATTTTTAACACTGGTTGCATATAATGTATCAAACACAGCAACCTGGGTCGCATCCAATTCTTCGCCACCACCTGCAATCATAATATCTTGGGCACCAGATTTAATTGCTTCATACGCATAACCAACAGCCAAACTGCCCGAAGTACAGGCAGTACCACTGGGTATCAAACGACCGGTTGTTTTGAAATAAAGAGATATATTAACAGCCGTTGTTTGCGGCATGATTTTTATATACGAAGACGAATTTATCGGTCCAACTTCGTGTGTTTTTACCATTGAATAAAAATCCAAAACAGGCCCAGCAGACCCAAACGAAGAACCATACGCAACACCACACCGTCCGGATGTTATGATTTCATCGTTTAATAAACCCGCATCACTTAAAGCCTGTTCTGCCGAATAAACCGCCATTATTGAAACAGGTCCCATTGTGCGTAAAACCTTGCGATTATAATGTTCTGGAATTATAAAATCTTTAACAGGTGCAACAATGTGCGCATTTAAACCCTTAATACCTTTTAATTCATTGCTTAATTCAACCGCATTTTTGTATACATGCAAACGATTGTACGCTGTTTCTAAATCATTTCCCAGCGCACTGACCAATCCCATTCCTGTGACAACAACCCGCTTCATTAAATCATTCCCCCATTTACTGAGATAACTTGGCGTGTGATATATGCAGCATCATCACTTAACAAATACGCAACCAATGAAGCAATTTCGCTTGGTTTGCCCATACGACGCATAGGTATCATTTTTTGAATTTCTTCAATTGGCAAATCTGCCGTCATATCTGTTTCAATAACCCCAGGGGCAATCGCATTCACAGTTATATTACGTTTAGCCAATTCAATCGCCAAAGATTTTACCGCACCAATTATACCCGCTTTGGATGCCGCATAATTAACCTGGCCCCTGTTGCCCATCACACCAGAAATTGATGACATAGCGATTATACGACCACCATTTCTGGCCGATATCATTGGCATTACAATTGGATGCAAAACGTTATAAAGCCCGTCCAGATTTGTATGCAAAACTTTATCCCATGTTTCACCGGACATTGCGGGGAAAGGTGTATCACTGTTTATCCCTGCATTGCATATAACACCATAATATGCACCATGTTCATTTATATCGTTTGTTAAAATTGTTTCTGTTTCTTCACGATTTGAAACATCAAAAGACAATATACGACCATGACCGCCCAATTTTTCAATTTCTTGTAAAACCTGCTCTGCTGCTGCTTTATTAGAATTATAATGTAATACCAAATTGTATCCTAAGGGTGCCAGATAAAGTGCTATTGATTTTCCAATTCCACGAGATGCCCCAGTAATTAAAACAGTTTTATTCATTTTTTGCCCCCATAAAATTATTTATATCGTCTGGTCTGAACGCATTAAGATTTCCATTTGCAACCAATGTTTTATTTGTATCATATATTTCACATTCAAAAGATGCAATATTATTATCGCAAAACAAAGATTGAACATGAACATAATAATTTTGATTAACATCAAATTTTGGAATCATAATATGCAAATCACGTGACCCCATTATAAAGCCCGCCACTGCTTTTGTTTCGCCAGTTAAATGTATATCTTGGGCGCCAATATAACAAGCAATCGATTGTGCCATATATTCCAAAGCCGCAACAGATGGTACCCCATTTATATTTTTTTGAAACATTAAATCTGTTTCTTGAATTTCAACACGTGTGACCATTTTCTGTGCATCAAAATCAACACTTTCTATGGCGGTTATAAATGCCATAGGAGATTTTTGTGGTATTAAATCAATTGGATTTAAATTCATTTTATTTTCCCATTATTAAACTGGCGTTGCTGCCCCCAAAAGCAAACGCATTACATAATATTCGATTAATTTCTTTATCATCCCCAATTTGTGCCAATTTTATTTTTGCACAATCATCACCATATTCACCATCAAAGACATGCGGTATTACAAAATTGTATTTTATCATTAACCAAGATAACCCCATACTGATTGCGCCTGCCGCACCAAGAGTATGTCCAGTCAAAGGTTTAGTTGAAACACACAAAACATTGTCGCCAAAAACTGTATTTATCGCCAAAGATTCCATCGCATCATTCGCAACTGTACCTGTGCCATGCATATTTATAAAATCTATATCTTTTGGCAACAGTTTGGCATCCATCAAAGCCATATTCATTGAAGAAATTGCACCGCTGCCTGTTGGATCCGGACTGGTTAAATGATATGCATCAGAACTTTCGCCGATTCCCAAAAGTTTTATGCCACAACATCCTTTTTCTAATATAAACAAAGCAACACCTTCGCCAAGATTTATTCCATCCCTGTTTTTAGACATCGGGTTTGTATGTTTTTTACTTAACGCACCAAGCGCATTAAAACCATTTAATGCAAAATCACATTGACCATCAACACCACCAACCAATACTGCATCACAAACATCATTGTCCAATAACTGTCGTGCAGATTGAAATACTTTTAAACTGGACGAACATGCGGTTGACACTGTAAATGCAGGACCACCAAAACCGGTTTTTTTACGTAAATATTCACTGGGGTTCCCAAGTTCCAAATCATTTATCACAGATTCATCAATTTCAGTATTATTTTTAAATGCGTGTTCTATTTGTTTTTGTGCTTCATGAACACCCGTATTACATGCCCCAACAATTATTCCCAAACGATTCAAATCATAATTTTGTTTTAATAATTCAATATCACCTGAAATTTGATTCAATGCGCAATCTATTAAATCATACATGCGTAATTCGTGCGTTCTTTCAACAGATACAGCCCCAAACGGCACCACTTCACCATCAACCAAGATGTTTTCTTTGAACATGCCAGACGTGCTACCCAACCGGGCATTTTTAACAATATCTGCGTGATTTGTACCCAGTGCACACACGAACCCAAGATTTTTTAACACATATTCCATATCTAAATCCAAACTTGCAAATTAGGAATTTTTTTATATAATGCCAAAGTATTGTATAAAAAATTCGATTTTTCAAGTATGAACGACATTTTGTATATTGATAAATTTGTATTTTGGATGGAAAATGATGTTGAAACAGTTCCTGATGTTTCTTTTATTCCACCCTTATTGCGTCGCAGAATGAACACCATTGAAAAAATTGCTGTATCATTGGCTGTGAAAGTTGCGCCAGAATCTGGTGATTATCATATTGTTTTTGCGTCCAGATTTGGTGAATGGGAACAAACAATCAAATTAATCCGTCAATTTTATGAAGACAAAGAAATGTCACCTGCTGGGTTCAGCAATTCTGTACACAATGCCGCTATGGGACATTTATCGTTGTTAACACATAATAAAAATTCTTATACTTCAATTGCTGCCGGTGAAAAAACATTGGAAAATGCTTTGCTGGATGCTATGCTGACAAAAAAACCTGTATTATTTGTTTATGCCGAAGAAAGAAATCCCAATGAATACAAATCCGCATTGAAAAAACCTGTCGTTTCACATGGGTGCGCAATATTTATTGATAATTCGGGTAAAAATGAATTTGAATTAAAATCTAACAATGTAAATATGCCGACACTATCTTTTGAAAAATTTCAAAATTTTTTAGAAACTGGTAAAACAATCGAAACAACCAATTGGAAATTATCAAAAAAACAATGAAAAGATTTTTTCGTTCTTTTTTAAGTGGTCTTTGTTTTGCAATATTTGGTATTGGTGGAATTATAACAGGCATAACAATCGTTCCAATCGTTTTGATATTTTGTTCTAAAAAAATTCAAAAACGCATATTATCTGGAACAATTCATTATTTATGGAAAAGTTTTGTTTGGTTAATGTGCATATTAAAACTTATCAAGATTGATATTCAAAACGAAAAAAAACTGAAAAATCTATGCGGAACCATAGTCATTGCAAATCACCCATCATTAATAGATGTTGTCATTTTGGTTTCAAAAATTCCACATTCTATATGTGTTGTCAAAGACGGTTTATTTAAAAACATTTTCATAAAAACGCTTATTCGCCGTGTATATCTGTCAAATTCTATGACACCAGAAGATTTTATTAATCATGCAACCCAAGATTTAAACATGGGATATAATATTATTATTTTTCCCGAAGGAACCAGAACACAAAAACACAAACCAATTCATTTACATCGTGGGTTTGCTTATCTGCACATACATTCAAAACATGAAATTCAACCGATACATATACAAAACGAACCACATATTTTGGGGAAAGGCACACCGTGGTATGATGTAGGCAACAAAACATCTGTTTATACATTAAAAATTATGCCAAAAATTGTTTTTGATAAAAAAATCAAAACAGACAATCGAAAAAATGCTATTTTGATTACAGAAATGGCTAAAAAATCTTTATTTTCTGCACAGAACACTTGACAATCATGGTTTCTTTTCCTAGTATTCTTCAGGATTTTATATAAAGGCAAAATATGAAAAAAGAAACTTTGGAACAAGAAATCAAAGAAATTATTATTTCCGCTTTGGATTTAGAAGATATTACTGTTGATGATATTGACACATCTGCCCCTCTTTTTAATGAAGGTTTGGGATTGGATTCCATTGATGCTTTGGAATTGGGTATGGCGTTAAAGAAAAAATATGGTGTTAATTTCAAATCTGATAAAGAAGAAAACAAAGAATATTTTAAATCTGTAGAAACTTTGGCGAAATACATCGCAAAATCTCAAAACATTACATTGGAGTAAACAAATGCACACAAAAGAAGAAATTTTTAACATTATCAAAGATATTCTGGTCAAAGATTTTTCTTGTGAAGAATCAAAAATTAAAACCGATGCTAAGTTGGTCGAAGATCTGGATTTGGACAGTATTGATGCGGTTGATTTGATTGTAAAATTACAAAGTAAAATTAACCAAAAAGTAGATCCTGAAGATTTCAAACAAATTCGTACATTACAGGACGTTGTCGATGCTGTTGAAAAAATTGTTAACAATCATCACTAAATTTTTATTTGGTATTTTTATTGTTGCGTACCCTTTCGTTGTTTTTTATGCACTGCAACAAAATATCGCTGTGAAGTTTATTGGTTTGGTATTGCTAATCGCAGTTTTATTTTCTTTCATACGCAATAAAAACAAATATATGTTAACATTGGGATTAACTTTGTGTTTTTGCGTAATATTTTTCAATCAAGAAATATTTTTAAAACTTTATCCTGTATTAATGAATGCGTGTGTGTGTGGAATATTTGCTTTGTCTTTACGAAAAACACCTGTTATTACACAAATTGCGCAAAAAATGTGTCAAAAACCTTTGGAAAAACATCAATTAATTTACACAAAACATGCGACCCAAGCATGGGCAACATTCATGTTTATTAATACAATTATTTCTTTTATTACTGTATTTTTATCAAACAAAATTTGGACCATTTACAATGGATTTATATCTTATGTACTGATTGGTATAATGATGTTGTGTGAATACACTATTCGCAAAAGGATTAACCGATGTTCAATTCAATAAATCGTATCTTTGTTGATAATATCAAAGACGACAAAATTGTTTTTTATGATAACGAAAAGCCTGTGTATTTTTCAACATATATGAACGATGTTGCAAAACATGCGAACAATTTCATAAAAATACCAAACGACAATGTTGTAATTTATATTCCAGATAATTTGTATTTGTTTTATGTCTGCTTTATGGCGGCACTTCAGGCTGGCAAAGATATCATTTTACCGGCATTATTTACACCCCAAAATTCAAAACCTTTGTTGGATACAACAAATTATTTAATCACAGATAAATTTGACTCTTTTGATGGATTTAACATTGTAAATTTAGATTGCGAAAACAACACAAATTGGCAATTCCAAGATGTAAATGACAGATTTTTATATTTCTTTACTTCTGGTTCAACCGGAACACCAAAACGTATAAAAAAACAGTTTAAAATGTTATCGGCTGAGGTTGCATTCCATTCCAATCAACAAAAACACTTAATCGATCAAAATCCGGTTATGATTTCATCGGTTGCGCCGTATCACATGTATGGATTGTTGTGGCGATTCTTTTTCCCAATGGCAAATGGTATTGCGTCCGATACAAACATCGTATTTACCCCCGAAGAACTACAACACAAACAATCAATTTATGACAAAGTTTTATTTGCAACTACACCTTCGTTTTTAGACGGTATAACCAGATATCAAAATCAATATATTTTCCAAAATAATTGCATTGGTATTTATTCTTCGGGCAGTTTATTACAAAACAAAACTTCCCTGGATGCATATAACATGTTTGGTGTGTCCCCTTTTGAGATATTTGGCAGCACAGAAACCGGCGGTGTCGCAGGCCGTCAACAAATAAACGGTCCACAATGGACTATATTTGAACCGGTAAAAGTAAAATTAACAGATAATAATGAATTATTAATAGAATCTGATTTTTCCTGTGATAATCCTTATTTAATGTCCGATATAGTTGAAAAAACCGGTGATAACACATTTTTATTAAAAGGTCGTGGTGATCGCATGGTAAAAATTGCCGAAGAACGTGTATCGTTGCCAGAAATGGAAGAAAAACTTTGCGAATATAAATATATTGAAAAAAGTTATGTATCCGCCATAACGAACAAAGATCGAAACATAATTTGCACTGTTATCACCCTTAATGATATGGGCAAAGAACATATTATCAAAAACGGACGACATCAATTTATAAAAGATTTAAAACAATATTTACTGGATTTTTTTCCAAATGTCGTTTTACCACGAAAAATAAGAATTGTGAATACTATCCCTGTTAATATCCAAGGCAAATATATAAAATCTGATATTAATGCCATGTTTGAATCTAATGTTGCAGAACCAATTATGCAAAATATAATTAAAACAGATTCTGGGGTCAGTGCTGATTTAACTTTTTTAAAAGATTCTGTATATTTCAATGGGCATTTTCCCGGTCATCCTATTTTACCGGGTGTAATACAAATGCATTTTGTATTAATGTTTATAAAACAATTTTTCAATGTCGAAACAAACGATTATCATATTTTAAAATTAAAATTTTCAAATCTTATTTTGCCAGACACACCTGTGCATTTTGAATTAAATCGTATTAATGAAAACGAATTCAGTTTTAATTTTTTTGATGGCGATAAAAAATATTCAAATGGTAAAATACTTACAAAGGTATAAACATGATAAAACCTGTTATTATTGTTCCTTGTTTCAATCACGCTGATGCATTTGTAAATGTGGCTAATAAATTATGCGAATTTGAAACCCCGGTTATTGTTGTTGATGATGGCAGTAGTTCTCAACAATCAAAAAAAATAAAAAACATTTGTTCCAAACATAAATTTTTTTATGTAAAAAATGCGAAAAATGGTGGCAAAGGCGCTGCTATGATAACCGGATTTCAATTTGCTATTAAAAACGGATTTACACATGCACTGCAAATTGATGCAGATGGACAACATGATATTCGTGATATACCTTTGTTTTTTAAAATTTCAAATTCCCGTCCCGATAATTTAATTATTGGTGATCCTGAGTACGATGAATCTGCCCCACGTTCCAGATTGATGGGAAGAAAAATCACAAAATTTTGGGTTATGGTCGAAACATTGAATAAAAATATTCCTGATACAATGTGTGGTTTTCGGGTATATCCTTTGAAACACATTAAACCAATATTAAAAAACATAAAATTTAAACGCATGGGATTTGATATAGAAATTGTAGTAAAAGCCTTTTGGCACGGCATACACATTATCGCAATTCCAACCAAAGTTATATATCCAAAAAATGGAACTTCGAATTTTCATGCTTTTCGTGATAATTTTTATATCAGTTTGCTTCACACATATTTGTGTTGTTTAATGCCATTAGAATTTGTCTTTTCAAAAAGACCAATTACTGG
>CAMVPZ010000019.1 GCA_947169505.1 uncultured Pseudomonadota bacterium | reverse complement strand
GGGGTTGATTTAACAACTGATGTGCGCTTTCAAGAGTTCGCATAGATGTTGTTCCAACAGCAATTACACGGGTTGCGTTATTAATTATATCTGCTTGTTCCGGGGTGATACAGCACCATTCACTGTGCATTTTGTGTTCGTTTAAATTTTCTGTTTTGACCGGCATCCAAGTCCCAGCCCCGACATGTAATGTTATTTTTACTATCTTTGCGCCACGTTTTTCTATTTCTTTCATTAAATCGTCTGTAAAATGCAAACCGGCAGTTGGTGCTGCCATTGACCCCAAAGGGTCGGCATAAACAGTTTGATAGCGTTCCCTGTCGCCTGTTTCTTCTTCACGTTTCATATATGGCGGAAGCGGCATTTTGCCGTATTTATTCAATAATTCAAAAATATTATCGCAATTAAAATGAAGTAATAAACCACTTTCTTCGTCTTTATCAATAACTTCTAGCGTTGTGCCATCTTCCATAGTTAATGTATCGCCAATATTGATTTTATTGAATTTTTTACACAGTCCCCACCAATCTTTGTCATTAACCGATGTATGTAAAGTTATTTCGTGTCCATCTGCGTCAAACCGTGCCGGTATAACCTTGGAATTATTAAATACAACCACATCACCGGGCTGTAAATAATCCAAAAAATCACGAATATGTTTATCTTCTGTTTTTGAACCAACCACCAACATACGTGAAGCATCACGTCGTTCCAATGGATGAGATGCGATTAATTCATTTGGCAATTCAAAATCAAAATCAGACGTATGATACATTATCTTACATGTTTGGCTTTTTCTCTTGCGATTATTTCCTGGTCTTTTCTTATTTGAATCGTATCACGTGGATATACCACTGTATAATCTTCCGTAGTAAACACACGACGACCGTCATAGTTAACGCGACCCAATTTTGCCTGTCTTAATTTAATTTGGTCGCCCTTTTCAAAATAAGGAATGTCTTTTAATAGCTGTTCTGTTTGAGATGTTTTTTTCGAACAATCAATCATACGTTCTTCGCCTTCTGCATTTTCAACCAAGATTTTTTTATTATCAAAAATGTCCATCACAGTATTTGTGTATGTTTTGCATGCCCCCATTGTCAAAGCCATAAATGGTACAACAACAATCAATTTATATTTTACTTTCATGCTTTTTCCTTTTGTTTATTTAAACTCTAATCCCTGGTCGATATAGTTCTCTGCCACATCTTCCCAGTTTTCTTCTACCCTCACAAACAAATGCAGACGAGCATTTACCCCCCATTGATTTTGAATATCATGACGTGCAGCCGTTCCAATTCTTTTTAATTGTTCACCACCACGACCAACAACTATTTTTTTGTGTGCATTATTTGCCACAACTATTTTTTGATATATTTCCAAAACACCTTCGTCATCTGTTTCGACTTTCTCGGTCACCACGTTAATATGATAAGGTAATTCTTGGTGAATATATTTATAAATCTTTTCACGTGTTAATTCTGCCAAATAAAGCATATCTGGGACATCCACCGCATCCGCCGCTTCAAATAAATACGGAGATTCAGGCATAACAGCAGACAGTGATTCCAACATTTGCTTTACACCATCATTTTTAAGTGCAGAAACCATGAATATTTCACTAAATTCAGCCATATTTGACAGTTCCGCCACCATAGGCAAAAGTGTTTCTTTGGCAATTGCGTCAACTTTGTTCAAAGCGACAAATAAATTTTTGTGATTTTTGATTTTTTCAATTAAATCACGAACCGTTTGAGTTAAACCTTTTTGTGCATCAATTACCAGTAAAACCGCATCAGCATCATCCAATGCGGACATTGCCGCACCAACCATCGCCCGATCTAATCTGCGATTTGGCTTAAAAACCCCAGGTGTATCAACAAAAACCAGTTGTCTATTGCCGACCATTTTAATTGCACGCAAACGTGTTCGTGTAGTTTGAACCTTGTGCGAAACAATTGAAACTTTGCGTTCCATAATTTGATTCAACAATGTTGATTTACCGGCATTTGTCGGTCCAATTATAGCAATAAATCCAGAATAAGTTTTCGTCATAATTAAAACCATAGCACACCATTTTCAAAAGTGAACAAAAATATTGAAAAAATAATATTTTATGCCAAGATTAAAACCGATTTATACAAAAAGGCAAAAACAAATGAATAACAAATCTTTTACTTTCGATACTAAATGGAATATTCGATTTATGCAGATGGCACAAATGATTTCAACATGGTCCAAAGACCAAAGTACCAAAGTTGGTTGTGTTATCGTCAGCCCCGAAAAAGCAATATTATCTATGGGCTATAATGGTTTTCCACGTGGTGTTGATGATACGCCAGAATACAGACACATTCGTCCAACAAAATACGAATTCGTTGTTCATGCCGAAGAAAATGCTCTACTTAACGCAGGCAGAAACGGAACACGATTAAACGGCGGTATTTTGTACGTGACAATGCCACCATGCACAAGATGTGCTGGGTCTATTATTCAAGCGGGTATCAAAGAAATTATTTATTTGGAACCAGAAGTTCAAAAACAAATTCCTGGTTGGCGGGACAGTTTGAAATATTCTTTTGAAATGTTTAACGAAGCAAGTGTTATACATAAACCGATTAAACGTGATGGTTTATTAACACCAGATATGCTTTCTTTGCTGGTCGCACAGAACACACAAACATTATCTAAATAAAAAAATGCCCAAACGGGCATTTTTTTATTTCAATTTCTTTGTCCATTCATTATCTGGGAAATTCTTACGAAGCATTTCTGCGAAACCTGTCGCCTGCTCTGGTAAGCCAATTGCATTATAACATTCCGTCAAACGAAACATCGCTTCGGGTGTCATAACCGTTTCTTGGGCAGTAGATACAATAGATTGCAACCGTGTTATTGCCGCAGTCCAATTTTCATTTTGCATATCATTACGTGCAGCATACATAACCTTGCCCGCAATATAATTTTTCAAAATTATGATTTTATTTTTAGCGTTTTTGGCATATTCGCTTCGTGGGAAACGTTCCACCAATTGTTGAAATTGTTGCAACGCATACGCAGACATTCCGGGATCACGACGAACATCACTGACCTGGCGATAATAACACATTCCACGCAAATACATCATATAGGGCACATCTTTGTGTCCAGGATGGAATCGCATATATCTGTCAATCGCCAATATAGCCCCAGCAAAATCTTTATCCATATAACGTGAATACGCCATCATAACCAGCGCATCTGCTGCCCAAGGGCTTGACGGATATTGAGATTCAGCAGTTTGGAATAATTCTGCCGCTTCTTCATAGTCTTTTTTGTTAAATTCTGCATACGCTTCTTGATAAATTTCTTCCAATGGGCGTTCAGCCTTGATTTCTTCACCACCACCACATGCAGCGAGCAGACCACAAAAACCAAATAATAAAACTAATTTTTTCATACTTGAAATCCCTTATGCTTTCGCACTATAATAAATCAAACAAAAAAATAAAAGAAAAAAATAGGCTTTATTATGAAATTGGGCAGGAATATTTTTGGCGTTGGCGCCATGACCGGCATAAGTCGTGTTTTCGGTTTTATTCGTGATATGTTAATTGCACGTTTTTTGGGTGCGGGTCGATTATCTGACATTTTCTTTACTGCATTTAAATTACCGAATCTGTTTCGTGATTTATTGGGCGAAGGCGCTTTGTCTGCGATTTTTATTCCAATGTATACCGATATGAAAAAAGATGAAAATTTTGCTAAAAATGTTTTTTCATGGTTAATGGTTATACTTTTGGGAATTACCATAGTCTTTGAAATATTTATGCCGATTATTATATGGGCTTTGGCGCCTGGTTTTGCAGAAGATCCGGGAAAAATACAACTTACGACTACTATTGCTCGTATTATGTTCTTTTATGTTGTGTTTATATGTGGGGCTGCGTTTTTATCGGCTGTGTTAAATGCACATTCTCGGTTTTTATTGGCTGCCTTTATGCCTGTATTATTAAACATCATGTTGATATGTGCATTAATTGGGTCAATATGGTATGGCAATCAATATATTATATATGTGATGGCAGGAACGGTTGTTTTGTCTGGTATTATACAATTTTGTGTTCTTTGGCAACGAATACGAAGAAAGCAATTTGGGTTACGGTTAATTATTCCCCATTGGAACGACCAAATAAAAAACATGTTCAAACGTTTTGGGGTCAGTTTGGTCGGTTCTGGTTTTTATCAAATTACCATCATAGTTGGAACTTTGGTTGCCAGTTGGCAATCTGGCGCTGTTTCATGGCTTTATTATTCAGACCGCATGGTGCAATTACCTTTTGCCATGATTGGATTGGCGGTTGGAACGGTTTTAATATCGTCTATATCTAAAGCACTGACAGATGGCAATATGCGCAGTGTTTATTTACAACAAAATTCATCTGTACGTCGTTCCATGATGTTGATTATGCCTTGTGTCGTTGGATTGTTTGTTTTGGCAGAACCGATTATCAGGATTTTATTCCAACATGGTGCATGGACCCCAGAATCTACAAATGCGGTGGCATTGGCCATAAAAATTCAATGTTTGGTGTTACCCGCCATGTTAATCAGCCAAATTTACAGCAAAACGTTGTATGCAAGCCAAGATGTTAATACCCCGGTGCGCACAAGCATTGTTTCTTTGGGTGTTGCCACGGTGATTTATTTGGCTTTGTTCCCAATGATTGGTTATCTGTCTATTCCTGTTGGTGTGGTGGTAAGTGGTTATGTAAAAAATTATCTTTTAAGACGTGTATGCAAAAAAAGAAATCTGGTAAAAACAGATTCAAAAACAACAATCGCAATTTGTGTGTTTGCGATGATTTCTGTTGCTTTGGGCGTATTATTGTCTTTTGTGAATATACCAAACGTTTGGGTTTTGGGTATCGCCATTTGTGTGTTTGGGATTTTATACTTGCCAATCGCATTTGTTATCGACAGATTCATTATAAAATAACGTTTGCAAGTCGTTTTATTTTATGATATAATTAAACTATACAAAAGATGGGGTTGTCCCATAAAAGGAGTGAGAATATGAAAAAAATAGTATCTTTGGCGGTATTAACCGCTTTGGTTGCGGGCTGTATGGATATGGGTTCAAAAGACACAAACAATACATACGGTCATGATGGTTTCGGCGAAGAACAATTAGCCACCGCACCAGACAACACATTAAACACAAATGCTTATTTGATGGCGGCTGCACCAAAATACTATATCGGCAGCCCATATAAAATCGAAGATGTTCAATATATACCTGGCGAAGATTTGACATATAATCAAACGGGGATTGCTGGCATTATTCCATTGGAATTAAACGGTTCAAAAACCAGTGATGGTGAAATATTTGATTCCAATCAATTGGTCGCAACCAGCAAAACTTTGCCTTTGCCATCAATTGTTAAGGTCACAAATTTGGAAAACGGAAATGCGGTCACTGTCCGTGTAAACAATCGTGGACCATTCGTTAATACTCGTATAATGGATTTATCAAATGCTGCAGCCGAACAAATTGGATTAAAAGGTACTGCAAAAGTTCAAATTCAGGTTTTATCCGAAGAATCTTTGGCTGTGAAAAATGCTACATTGGGTGAAACAGTCAAACCGGCTCCTGTTGTTGTCCAAGAAACAACCACTGTCACGGTTGCACCTGCGACAGAACCTGCACCTGTTGCGACTGTTCCGTCTGGCGATTACAGTGTCCAAGTTGCTGCCGTTTACAGTGAAGACAATGCGAATGCATTGGCACGTGAATTGGCACCATATGGTAATGCAACTGTCGTTCGTGAAGGCGATATGTACAAGGTCCGCATCATCAATTTGGATGCCACAAATGCACGTCGTGTGATCGATGCTTTGCGCAGCGACAAAGGCATGGCTCCGGGTTTATTAAAAGCTGGAAAATGGGTCAACGCAGACAGCATTTAATAAAATTTAATTATCAAAATTTTAAACCGCCCGTTGTGGCGGTTTTTTTGTGCTTGATTTATTTTTTCATGGTGTTATAAATCACACAAAAAAAGGAAGAAAATCATGCGTTCATTTGTTTTTGTAATTTTATGTCTGTCATTAACAGGTTGTAATAGTATTTATATGAAACCGGGTACAATGAATACCGAACAAATGATTTATTCGCCACGTGGTGGATATTCTATGCAACGTTCAATCAAGGAAGTTATGGAAAATCGTGGATATAACGTAAGTGTTGGCAAATTGGTTCGGGTTTCCGAAGTCAGTGGATCTGAAACATATCAAATCCCAAAAGATGCAAAATATGCGGTTAATGTGAAAGAACGCAGTGAAAAACTACGTCCAATTTGGTGCATATTTAATGGTTTTTGGTGGTGGAGTTTTAATGTATCCATCATTGACAGAAGTAATAACAATGAAATTTTAACGTGGCGGGGACGTGGATGTGCTAATTCTTCCCTGCGTAAATTAAATAATATTTTGGATGAATTAGAAATAAAAGACAAACCTGTGAACGAAACACCTAAACGCAAAAAATCCGTTAAAAAAGTAAAAGAATCTAATGAATTACTTATTTTGGCACCAAAAAATTAATTAAAAAACACCGCAAAAGCGGTGTTTTTATGTGTACATATTTATTAATCTTTGACTGCATATTCACAAAAACCTTCGTTAGTATCACAGCGAGAAATTACACCTTCGCTGATAAAATAACCACGGGTATGTAAGCATGCCGGGCACACCTCGGGTGCTTCGGTTCCAATATGCCAATTTCCGCAATTTGTGCAACGCCACATCACGATTTTATCAGATTTGAATATAGTCCCGTTTTCAATTGCTTCAATCAATGCACGGAATCTTGATTCGTGATAACGTTCTGCATAACCAATATTTTTTAATACTTCTGCAATAGCAGTAAAGCCTTCTTGGGCTGCAATTTGTGCAAATTTTGGATACATATCTGTATTTTCTTCGTGTTCGCCATATGCCGCAGCCTTTAAATTTTCCAATGTATCACCAATTTTCCCTGCAGGGAAAGCTGCGGTTATTTCGACTGCGCCACCTTCCAGATATTTAAACAAACGTTCTGCATGTTCTTTTTCTTGATTTGCGGTTTCTTCGAAAATTTTTCCAATCGCTTCGTATCCGTCTTTTTTAGCCTGGGAAGCGAAGAACGTATAACGATTACGTGCCTGTGATTCACCGGCAAATGCAATTAATAAATTTTTTTCTGTTTGTGTTCCTTTTAATGATACCATTTGTGTTTCTCCTTTTGGAATTTGTTATGCGTTTATTCTATCAAATAAACAAATTAAAATCAAAATTATTTTGCGTTTAACTTCTTTTTGCACGCAACAGAATTTATCAAATCTTTGTATTCATCATAAAGTTTTACACCCAAATATGCACGTGCTTCTTCTATCGTTTTTCCATAGCCAAGAAAAACACCACTATCTGTTTCGTATTTAGCAACAATGTAATCAGGATTATCACCTGCCGAAACAATCGGACCATAACAATTATATCCAACAATTTTTGCGCTGTAAAATTCGAAATAAGTGTTTTCTACACGATCTAATTTCTTTAAAACCATCATGTCTTTATCACGAACATGAATAATCGGCTCTAACAAAGAAGATTGAACACGCCAGTTTCCAGCAACAAAAGCCAATTGATTAACTGTATAATTTTTGACCGGATATTTATTACCATGATTGTCCAAAGCATGTACATTATTATATCTGGCTGTTAACAAAGCGCTGGATTTTTCACGAAAATTTTTATATTCATCTAATGGATTTGACCAACAATCATTCTTGTTTGGAATATATGGGACATGCAGACCACCCATATAACAACCTTTATTCGCATCGTTAAAACGTTTTTCATTTTTCATCTGTCATCCTTTGTTCTATTGTTTGTATCATATCTTCAATTCCAATATGTCCGGCAGCACTGATTGTTATTATTTCTGGCTTTTTCTTGCGACCGAAAGATTTTTTGAATTCCGCCAATCTTTCTTTTAATTCTTCTTCGGTTAAAGTATCTATTTTGTTTATAACGACTATTTCTGGTTTGTCCAACAATCCGCCACCATACGAATCCATTTCGTGACGAATCGTTTTATAACGCATCGCCCAATCTGGTTCAGATCCATCAATTACATGCAAAATCAATTTAGTACGTTCTGCATGTCCCAAAAATCTATCGCCCAAACCAACACCAGTATGCGCACCTTCTATCAATCCGGGTAAATCAACCATCACAAATTCACGATTATGAGCATACATAACGCCCAATTGTGGATTTAATGTTGTAAATGCATAGTTCGCAATTTTTGGACGTGCAGATGTGACAACCGATAATATTGTAGATTTTCCAGCATTTGGGAATCCAACCAATCCAATATCGGCAATCAATTTCAATCGTAATATAACCGTTCTTTCTTCGCCTGGCAAACCATCATTAGCCTGACGTGGGGCACGATTCGTCGGGCTTTTGAAATGTAAATTTCCCCATCCACCATTTCCACCATGTGCCGCACGATATTCCATGCCGTCCGTATTTAAATCTGCATATTCAATTTCTTCGTTCTCAGATAAAATTACTGTCCCAGTTGGTACAGGTAAATACAAAGTTTCCCCCGAATACCCCGTGCGCATTTTTCCCATGCCATTTTGACCACGTTGTGCCACAAATTTAGTCTTATAGCGATAATCTATCAAAGTGTTCACATTTGGCACAGCACGAAAAACCACGTCACCGCCACGACCACCATCACCACCATTTGGTCCACCAAATTCAATGTATTTTTCACGACGAAAAGATGCAGCGCCATTACCGCCATCGCCTGCTTTGATATAAATTTTTGCTTTATCAAGAAACTTCATTTTATAACCTTTTGTCGTTTATTATAACTTAAAAACTTGCAATTTCCAGTGAGAATATTTATAATATATATTGCCGTTAAAAAATGGTGATGATTCTGAATTCGTTGCGGAATAATCGTTTTGGACTGGGGGGCGGTACCCCACAGCTCCACCAATTTTATGGGGCTGACATAGTTTCGACAGGCGAAGTAAAGGCAAATCGATTGAATCCGGGTTGTTCCGTTATAAACAGATAAAAAAATGAATGGCGATAGAATCGCTGCGAACGACAATGTTCGCATTGCAATGGCTGCCTAATACGGCATTGAAATACGTTGGCAATTGTTGATGTATTTCGTTTAGCTTTTGCGGGGTCTGTCGGGTACCTGGCACCAGAAACCCGATATTTGATTGTAAAATTAATATAAAATAAAAAAGGAAATGAAAATGTTTGGAAAAATTAAAAAAGTGTTCTTCACAGGCGTATTTGGTGTTTTGTATTTGTCTTTTATCGCACAATTTGTTTATGTTTTGGCATATTTGGAAAGCGTCCAAGAACAAGTTATCGGTTTGGCATTGTTGTCTGTTGAATGGTTGGTTTTGATTGCTGCTCGTTATTTATCAAAAAGATCCAGCAGCAACGCACAAAGCCACAGCAATGGTTTTCGTCGTCGTTAATCAAATTACACGATATTAAACCATCCCCCCCAATATTTCGGGGGATTTTTTTATAACTTGAAAATTTTATAAAATATTTTATATTTAGATATGCTATGAAAGAATTTATTTTACCTATTCATAATTTGATTGTTCACCCGGGATTGGTAGTACCGGTGTATGTTGATACAAAAGAATCTGTTGCATGTATTGATGCCGCTGTGAATCATGATAAAAAAGTGATTTTGTGTTCCCAACGTGATTGGAATTATCCATTATCTGCCAAAGGTTTGTTTAATGTCGGAACACTTGGCGAAATAACAGAGGTATTACGTATGCCGGACGCTACGATACATGCAATCATAAAAACGACAGACATTGTTAATATTTATAACATTGAAAAAAACAACAATGTGTTTTCGGCAGATATTTTACCAATTGAAATTTTGGACAATGCTTCAACAGAACAAAACATTCGATTAAAAGAAAAAGTCTTTGATGCATTAAAAGTTTTATCCATGTATAAAAAATTCAAAATGGATAAAATGTATGGGGTTATTCAAAATTACCCTATGGCTGCTTTTGTTGATGCCGTAATACAAATAACAAATATGACTGCTGAAAATGCTGTTGATATCTTACAAATGCGAACATGGCATGAAAAATTGGCTGCATTACTGGCACAGATTACCGTGTTGATAGAGGCTGAAAAGATAGAATCCACTATAACCCGTCGTGTTCAAACACAAATGGAAAATGGTCAACGTCAGGCTATATTGCAAGAAAAAATGCGTGCAATACAAAAAGAAATGGGCGAAGACACTGAAGAATCAGATACAGGAACTTTGCGTAAAAGAATTGAACAATCATCGATGCCAACGGATGCAAAAGAAAAAGCAATGGCGGAATTTAAACGTATGCGTTCTATGTCGCCAATGTCCCAAGAAGGTGGTTTGTTAAAAACTTATTTGGAAGAATTATTGTCTATGCCATGGAACAAAGCGGATTCTGCACCGATTGATTTGCAAACGGCACGGCAAATTTTAGATACTGAACATTCTGGTATGACATCAGTCAAAGAACGCATATTGGAACATATTGCCGTTATGAAAAAAACTGGTAAAAACAGTGGTGCGATTTTATGTTTTGTGGGTGCACCTGGCGTTGGAAAAACATCACTTTGCAAATCTATCGCAAATGCATTGGGGCGCAAATATCAAAGAATTTCTTTGGGCGGTGTGACAGATGAAGCACATTTTCGTGGACACAGAAAAACATATGTTGGCGCACAATGTGGACGCATTATGGATGCGTTAAAACGCTGTAAATCTAATAATCCTGTGATTGTTTTGGATGAAATCGATAAAATGGGACGTGATTGGCGGGGCGATCCAGAATCTGCTTTGTTGGAAATATTGGATCCCGAACAAAATAAAACTTTCCGTGATCATTATTTAGAGGTAGATTTTGATTTATCAAATGTATTGTTTATTGCTACATCTAATTCGTTGAATATGTCATCTGCATTAAAAGACCGTATTGAAATTATCGAAATTCCGGGATACAGTGAAAACGAAAAATTGCAAATCGCACGTGAACATTTATTAAAACGTGCCGCAGATGATACCGGATGGGACGTTAATAATATCATTATAAGTGATGATGCTATATTACACATCATTCGCAATTTTACTACTGAACAAGGCGTGCGTGAATTACAACGTGAAATCGCAACATTATTGCGTCGCAGTTTATTACAAAATGATGGTATGGACGTAAAAACAGAATTCACTATTGATAAAATTGATGAATTGCTGTCCGTTCACCAAAACGCAAATATGGCAACAAAAATCGGTTTCAGCGCACGAATTTAAGGGGTTTTTATATGATTTTAATCATAAACACTTCAGGAAATGGTATTGATTTGGTGCTGGATGATAAATTTATGCATCGGGACGCAGAAAAACAGGCGATTGCCCTGCCCACTGCTGTTAATGAATTTATGAACCAAAACAATGTAAAAATGACAGATTTGACGGCAATCGGGGTTGTCGTGGGCCCGGGATCTTTCACCGGTATCCGTATGGGAATTGCCTATGCCAAAGGTTTGGCGATTGGTTTAAATATACCTGTGGTTGGGGTTAATCTTTTTGAATTATACCTTTATGAAAATCCGGATGCATTTGTTGCAATTGATTCGATGTGTGGCGATTTCTTTGTTGCATCAAAACAACACGAACCATGTACCATGACTATTGACGAAGTCGAAACAGAACAAATGAAATGTCCAATGACTATTGGTCATAAACCATACAATTTAAAATTTGCAAAAAACATCGTTGAACAAAAATTAAAAAACAAAAAAATCGAACCCGTTATACCGATGTATTTAAGACCAAGTTATGCAGAAAAATAAAAAAAGGATAGCAAGATATGGCATTAGACATAAAACAAACAAAAAAATTGATAAAAGCTAAAAAAACTTTGAATATGGGATTTTCCGAAAGGGCTTTATATACAATACTTGATACATACAGCAAAAACATTCAATTCAATCCAGAAAAACATACTTTTTATACAGAATACCCATTTAAAATAGAAAGTAGTGTTGATGTCCAAGATCTGGTTAAAAAAAATGTTTTTCATTTTGTATCTTTGTGGATTAGTAGCCGTCGTAGAGTTATTATCAACGAAGGAAACACAGGATTGGCAGAAAGAATTTTTCTTTATATGGAACAATTATATAATAATCAACATCGTTAAACAATGTTTACCAAACTTGCCGAACTTCATCAAAAATGTTTCCCGACAAAGCCTTGGTCGGCAGATGATTTTCGTGATTTGAAACAATCTGGATGTGAAATTATTATGTCTGAAAATGGCTTTATAGTGTACCGAATTGTATTAGATGAAGCAGAGATAATAACCATCGGTGTTAACCCCGAAATGCGGCGCTCTGGTATCGCTTCTGCCATGATTGGCATTATTGAAAAAACACTCAAAAGTCAAGGGGTTAAAAAAATATTTTTAGAAGTTTCTTCAATAAATATGCCCGCCCAAAAATTATATGAAAATCATGGTTTCAAAACGGTTGGTTTGCGTCCAAAATACTATGATGGCGTGGATGCAAT
>CAMVPZ010000018.1 GCA_947169505.1 uncultured Pseudomonadota bacterium | reverse complement strand
TGCAACTATGATGACTGCTATTAAACAATGTGCGCCAAATCAATATACTATTGCATATCGTATAGATGGGGAAAACGTATCGAATTTGGATCCACAAACCTATTATCCGGGCGATGGATTATTGACTTTACCGACACCAACGTTAGAAGCAGGAAAAACTTTCCTTGGCTGGTGTGATGATGGCACAACAACATGCGAAACACCTTTGAATGGCACGATTTCAACAGGTGAAGGAACAAATTGGATTGGCGATAAAATATTGAACGCAAAATGGGAATACAATTCATATAAAATTAAATACGAACACGGAACAGCTGGCGACAGAACGACCGGATTCACGGGAACAATGGATTATACAGGAACAATATATAAAACCAACGTTGCTTTACGTGAAAATGCTTTTGGAATACCAGGATATACTTTTGATGGTTGGTTGGGTGATTATAATAACACGAATGGAAGTCTGGCACAAACTTCGTACGAAAATGGTGAAAATTTAAACCCTTATAATATCGCAAATGATTTGACTTTGATTGCACAATGGGTCGCAGATGATTATGTAATAAATTATACATGTGGCACGGGTCAATTTAAAGAAGGTATAAATTCTTATTCTCAAACACCTACCTTTGATTCTTCTTACCTGATTGCTAATGTTGCTGACGTTTGTGATGAACGAAGCGGGTACGAAATGAATGGTTGGGAATGTGATTATAATTTACCAAATGAAAAATGGACTTTGTTGACAGATGTTAATTGTGTTGCACAATGGGCACCAAAATCTTATGACATTAGATATGAAAACATAGAATCTTCAAACAACCCTTATAATCCAACAACATATTTAACTGGCCAAGTTATCACTTTGAAAAACCCAATCGATAAAACAGGCTATGAATTCAAAGGCTGGTTTACAAATGCTGAATATGAACCAAATTCCAGAATATATCAAATCACAGATGTTCCGGCAAACAACGAAACCTTCATTGGCCCAATTTATGCTAAATTTGAACCAAGAAAATATGATATTGTGTATCATTTAGATGGTGGCAAGTTTGCTGTGGGCACTGTCCACCCTGACTATTATTATATTTCATCATCAAGCATTACTATACCAGATCCGATTCGCAATGGATACACGTTTGATGGTTGGTATACAGACTCTGATTTATCTGTGCCTGCTGAAACAACAATTCCAACAAATTCAACCGGGAATCGTGATTTTTATGCAAAATGGAATTTGAATTCATACACCGTCATATATAATGTAAATGGTGGTGAAAATTTAACGAATGATACCTACTCTGTTGAAAGCACATTAATTTTGCCAACACCGACTCGTGACGGTTATAAATTCCAAGGTTGGTATGACAATGCAGAATTTGAAGGCGCAGCAATTACAACTTTGCCAATTGAACCGATAGATGCAGAAACTTTGACCGATAAAACTTTGTATGCAAAATGGGAAGAAATTGTATATTTCAATACTGTATACAAAGATCAAAATGGTGATGATATTGTTTTACCTGTGACAGCGGTTCCAGAAGATGGTGAAGAATTGTCCGCTTTGCCAACTCCACCTGTATCCAGGGGATTCACGTTTGATGGCTGGTGCACAGATGCAGAATGTGAAAATGCCGAACCGATTGTAGAACCTGATGAAAACTGGCCAACATCTCAAGACGAAGGCGCGCCTATCACTTTGTATCCAAAGTATTCTGAAATTAAATACCCAATTATATACCATGATGTGATTGAAGAAGAATGGCCTGTTTTGGCGAATCATCCAGAAGAATACACTGTGACTAGTTCCGCTGTGACTATTGGAAAACCTATGCGCTTGGGATATAATTTTGTACAATGGTGTACAAATAAAAGGTTAACCGAAAATTGTGAAGAAAGTCCAACGATTGACCCGGATGAAATCGACCCATTGGCCGGTGTGGTTTTGTATCCTGATTGGGCATTGAATACGTATACTATTACGTACGAAACAAATGATGGAACATTGGCTGATAAATCTCCGTTGGATTACAGTATGAAAAAGTCAGTCACATTAAAGACCCCATCACGTGAAAATTATGTATTCAAAGGGTGGTATGACAATGCAGAATTTAATGGCGAAGCAATTACAACTTTGCCTGTTGAACCAATAAACGCAGAAACACTGACCAACAAAACATTATATGCCAAATGGCAAACCAGAAAATACATACTTAATTATGATTGCGGGTTTGTTGGAGAAACACCTGTGACTTATAACAGTAACGAAACCAGAGATGTGTTTATAACTGGTCAATCGTATACTTTAATTTCTGGCACAACAATTTGTAAAACACCATCGAATTTTACGTTTGACGGTTGGAAATGTCCGGATGAATTGGGAACTTCTGGCACATGGACATACACCCAAGATCAATATTGTGTCGCACAATGGAAGCGAACAGCATGTGATGATGGATATGTGGCAACAGGTGAAACAAATAATAACGGCGAGCCAATCTGCGAAGAAAAAGCGGCAGACCCGGTCGATTGTCCAACTGGATATTTTTATCAAGTAAATCCATTTGAAGAACGTTGGGGAAGATGTGAAAACATCGCTCAAAATCCTGTGCAGGTTAATAATGCCGTCGACGGGGCAAACAAAGGACGTTTCATAATATGGTTTGGTACGTGGGATGATATTCCTTTCTTAAAAGGACAAAGTCTTTGTTTGGCAGACGATGGTGAAAGACCAGGAATGCCTGCAAACGAAGATTCCGGTCCATGCGCCACCACTTATACGATTCGTTCAGATGTTGATACAACAACCAGTGGAAAACACTGTTGGTGTAATTTTGATGAAATTGCAAGTGGAAGTTTTGCGGAAAGTTTGCATTCACCAATATCTAAACCATTACATACTAAATATATAAAAATTACGGATCCATACAATACCAACACTGTTGAAAATTGTCCAACCCATTGCAGTGTTGCTTGTAGTCAAGCGAACAAAGATTATTCCAACTATTATTCTACCTATCCTGGCACAGCTAGTTACCAAATTAAAAATTTGCGCAGAGCACTGTACAAAGCGGTAAGACAGTGTGCGCCAATATCTTATTCTATTTGGTATGTTTGGAATAATACTTATTCTAATACTCACGTAGAAGATAATGCTACATTACCTAAGAATTACAATATAGAAACCCGCACGTTAACGTTGCCAAATTTGGTTCAATCTGGTCATGAATTTCTTGGTTGGTGCGAAGACTCTTCATTGTCTAAAAACTGTACTATAGGAACAAAGACGTTCCCAGAGGGCACAATGGGTAATAAAACATTCTATGCAAAATGGCGCAAAATTGATGAAGACACAATTACTTGTCCAAAAGGATATAATTATGATACAGAATTATCAAAATGCGTACCTGTTGAATATACAATTCAATACATGGATATAAAAGGTGCAACGAACGCCAACAGTCTATCAGACTATACTGTTATGGATGCCGCAACAAATAACGAAAACAATCCATCAACGTATACTGTTGAAGACAATATTGTTTTACAACCTGCATCTAAACCGGGTTACGATTTCATTGGATGGCGTGTTTACAAATCTTACCATTGGCATGATATTACTGAAATTCCACTTGGTTCAACCGAAAACCAAACTATCTATGCACAATTTAGTCCTGAACTTGTTTGCGGTGAAGACGAAGAAAAAATTCATACATCTAATGGGTGGAAATGCAGTCCACAAACAAATACTGTCACTTTGAAGGACACACAAAACAATGTCTTGAATATACTGGAATACAGTGCAGAAGAAGATTTTGTGTTGCCAGATGCAGACCAAGTTTTGACAGAGAGTGGCCAGATACAAACTCAACCAGAAGGCGTTAAACACTATTATTATGAATCTTTGACACCAAGCAAAACCGATGTACCTGTTATTGTTATGCGTGCGGGTTCTGCGCCAAAAATATCAACACTTTATACTGTGCCTAATGTGGAAACTTGCGATGCAAATCAATACAAAGTGCCAGATACAACGGATTGCGAACAGTGCCCTGTTGACACATTCCCAAATTCTGATGGCGATGGTTTTATTGGTTCATGTTATGCAACCTGCCCCAAAGAACCGATATGCCCAGAACATTCTTTGAAATGTTCATATGTCAATGAAGATATATTGGCAGAAAACAATTATCTTGATTATTATGATGTTGATAATCTTGAAAAAATACCATGTAAAATAGAATTTGACTGTGATACCAATTATCATATAAATGATAACAATGATGCATGTGTTGGCGATTCTTATACAATCAAATATTTTGATGATGAAAATGAAATTGTTGCTTTAACAGAAGCACATGTTTATGGCACAGAAACTGTTCTTCCAACAGAATTACCAGATAGTGTGACGAATCCATATCATACTTTTGGTGGCTGGAAAAATGCCAATGGTGAAATGGTTGAAACTATTGCTGGTACGACTATTCCTTCTAATGGTGAATTTGCATTTTATATTAATTGGATACCAGAAAATTATAACATTGAATATTTTGATGGAAACACTCAAATTGATTTAACACCAACAACATATACGTATGGTGATTCAATAAACAACATTCCAAATGGGGCAATTCCAACAAAACCAAAATTCGAAATTGTTGCATGGTGTACGGATTCTGGGTTACAAAATTGTGCTGAAAAACAATCTGTGTCATCAACAGACAATGGCGATAAGACATTTTATGCCAAATGGAACCGCACAGAATGTGATGAAGGTTATGAACAAACAGGATTGTATGAAAATGGTGAACCGATTTGCAGTGAAAAATTTTATACCGTTAACTATGAGATTGATGGTGTTGATTATACACCGGAAAGCGGCATCACAACAAATTATCGAATTGGCGATACAATAACTTTGCCGTCTGTGTCTGTACCTTCAAAACCAAATTCTATATTTGCCGGATGGTGTGATGCAGATGCTGCGATTTGTGAACATTTGATGGATGATTTTGTTGCAAGTGCTGATAATGGTTGGATGGGCGATAAAACCCTGACCGCCAGCTGGACAGAAGATAAATTCCAATTAACGACCACGGATAATATAAATAAGTTTGATTTTTCATTGGCTGCATCTGGTGTATTCTATGTTGATTGGGGCGATGGCGACATTCAAAAAATAGACAGAACAAATAATACAGAATACGAAATATACTCACACGATTATGAAAATGCTGGTTCTTATACATTACATTTCGGTGGCGAAGCAACAGGATACAATGAAACCGAAAGTTTTATTCCTACCGCAATTAGATTTTATACTGTGAATTCTGTTAAATCTGTGTCTGGTTCTTTGGGCAGAATATTTAAAACGATTGGCAATGGCGGAACACTCGCAACCCAGCCACGTTTCAACAGTACTTTTATGACACAACCGATAACAAGTGTTCCTGCAAACTTGTTCACTGGTATTAATGATGAAGGTGTTCACGGTGTGGGTGTTGCCGGTATGTTTGCAAGTACTTTCAATACGACAAATTTAACCAGCATACCATCTCAATTATTCAGTGGTATAACCAACAATGAAAATTCTTCTGCAATGTATTCCGGCACATTCGAAAATTGTGTTTATTTACAACAAATCCCATATAATTTATTCAATAATGTTGCTGTATATGCACCTGGGTTGTTTACTTTGACATTCAGTGACTGCACAAATTTAAGATTAATCCCAGAAAATTTGTTTGCGCATATAACCGGTAATCTGGGTACAAACACGTTTAATAGTACATTTTATAATTGCATAAATGTAATTGGTTTTGCAGATAACAATGGTAATTTAACAACAAATTATATACCAACAAATTATATGGATAATGTTAATGTAGATTCTCTTTCAACTAATATTATGATCGGTATGTTTGCTGGTACACAACTTTTGACATCTTGTCCAAGTGGAACGGCCGAACGTCCATCTCCGTTTGCTACTTATTGGTCGCCAAAGGTTTCTTGCAAACCTTGTGATGGTGGTACGTGTCCATATTTAATAATTTATTATGATGGTGTTGAACAAATACATTCTCAATCATATCCAATTGGATATTCCGGAGATTTATATCAATATTCCAATAGCAGTCTTGAATTTTATGGATGGTGTGTAAATCAAGATTTGTCGAATTGTGATACACCTTTGACTGTGGCAAATCCAAATTGGGATGGTACGATATCTTTGTATGCCAAATTAAAACGTCTTAACTGTTCTGCAAACCAATACATGAATGGTTCTAGTTGTGCAAACTGTCCTGAAGACTTCCCAACATCTGATGGAACCGGCGGAATCACGACATGTTATGTACAATGTGACGCACCAGAAACATGGTGTCCAAACGAAAACATGTCTTGTCGTTACAGTAATTATTATGTTGATGAAAATAACAGAGATTATTATAAAGAAAATGCGGAACACACAACATGCGAACATATTATTGGTTGTTCATCAGATAACTATGTTTATGATAACGGCAATTGTATTGCAAGACAATTTAACATTGAATATTTTGATGGAAACCAACCAATCAATTTAACACCCAAAAAATATACTTTTGGTACAGGATTGTCGTCGTTACCAACTACGCAAAAACAACATTATGATTTTACAGGTTGGATTGACGAAGAAAACAGAACTGTGACAGGAATTTCAACAGAAGATTTCGGCAACAAGAAATTTTATGCGACATGGACACCGAAACAATACAACATCCGTTTTGAACCTGAAACGCCTTTTGCCAAATCAACATATACAATTAATGATACACCATTTAATTTGCCTGGCTTACCGATTGTTTCTGGACTTACTGTAACAGGTTGGTATACAGACTCTAATTTCAGCGGAAGCCCATCGTCAGTGTTTACAAATGCTATGGTTGGCACGGAAGTTTTGTATGCTAATATAAGTTCTGCTTCTTGCCAATTGGGATATTTAACCCAAAACGATGAACCTTTGCCAAAATTAGACACGAAACCTGTTGGTGTTGGACGTGCATATAAAAATCATCTGGAAACCAGCGAAGCGACAATCAATAATTATTTGAAATTATTACAAAACGAAAGTGATTTTAGAATTGGAGATTGGGGTGTGTATTATGGGACAAACAAAAATATAATACATCAAATTTATGGCACATCCAGTTGTAATACTGTTTCTGGACAAACCCCGGCAGACGGCGCCATGAAGTACACTGAAAATTCTACAGTTGAAATGTCTAACAGAACCAACGGAACCAATTGTTGGTGCAAGATGACCAAATATGTTATTGGTGATGGGACAGACAGTATCACAACAGATAATTCAAATTGGGTATACATTAAAAGTTATGACAATTCCACAAATTGTGCGGAAAACTGTTCAAAATCATGCACAGATAACATGAGAAGAAACACACAACAACCGCAGCAACATGCAAATTTACCATTCTTGACCCAGGTATATGGTGACTATTCTTTGTGCAGATTGGGTGAATACACAATTAATTATCATCTTAATAGTGGTGAATGGCCAATTACTGTGAATGAAAACGCACATCCGGAAAAATATACTATTTTATCACAAACAATCACTATTCCAACACCTGTGCGGGATAGCAGTGAATATAATTTTGGTGGTTGGTATGATAATCCAAATTTCACAGGAAATTCTGTCACTCAAATTGCCGGTGGTTCAACAGGTAATAAAGATTTATATGCAAAATGGAATGCAAAATCATATGACATTACATATGTGTTAAATCCTGACAATATTGATTTGCAAAATGGTGCAGCAATAGATAATTCCAACAATCCTGAAGAATATACAGTTGAAGATTATGTATTGTTGCAAGAACCAACACTTGCTGGATATCGTTTTGTTCGTTGGTACATGCAAAATAACGAAAATGAACAAACCAACATTACAGAAATTCCATTGGGTTCAACGGGTGATATAACCATTTATGCAGAATGGGAACCAACAACCTATGAAATCCACTATTATAACCAGGATGCATCTGTTGATCTTTTACCAAACACATACTCTTTTGGTGAAAATGGAGCATTGGGAACAATGTCCCAGGCATATCATCGTTTCGATGGTTGGTGTGTTGGTCAAAACGATTGCGAAACAGATGAAACTGTTCTTAATGTTGATCCAACATGGGTTGGCGATATAGATTTGTATGCAAAATGGTCGCTTATGACATATCCTGTGAAATATAACTGCGGAATAATACAAATTGGCAACAGCACGCAAACTGTTCCAGCAGAAAATGGAGAAACAGGTTCACAAGAAACAACAGAAACTATTACTTATGGTGATAATTACAGTATTAACAGCATGTTAAAGAACAAGTGTATTAATATACCTGGGTTTGATTTTGAATGGAATTGTCCATGCGAAAAGTATAAAAATACAACCGGTACAGGTGCAGGAGGAGCAAGTTTACATCATTGCGATCCAGAAGAAGATCCGGAATGCCCGACCCCATGTAATCCAGATGAAGAAGAATGCCCTGCTCCAACACTTGGTTATATATGGGAAAATCCTAGCGCAGAATGTGTTGGTAAATGGACACCAAAACCATATAATGTTTATTATTATGAAACATATAATAATACTGACCACACAGAAATCGCAACAAATAATCCGTCAACATATACAGCCACGGATGATGTAGAATTACAAAACGCAACTAAAGAACATTATAAATTCGTAGAATGGCGCAAAGGTCCGTTATTCAAACCTGCCGATAAAATAACACAATTGGCAGAAATACCTTTGACGTGGGATTATTTGTATGAAACCCTTTTGGTTGGCGATGATTATCTTGAAAAACTTCAATCGTACGCAAATACATTGGGGAACAAGGATTTACTTGCCGTGTTTACACCAGATACATATCCAATTAAATATTGGGACAAAAACGGTAATTCTATCCAAAGCAGTATACCACAAGAATACCAAACCCACACCTATGATACTGATACAACTTTGCCAGGACCATCTGTGATGAACAAAGAACATTACGATTTTGTTGGTTGGTTTGCGACTTTGGATGGAACAGAACCAATAACGACTATCTCTGGTACCGAAGTACCACAAGACGAAACAGAAGGATTTTCGTTCTTTGGCAGATGGCAAAAGGCTACATATGATATTAATTATTTGGAAACAAATGGGACACCTGTTGTCGGCGATTTGAACCCAAAACAATATACATATGGCACCGCATTAGATGACATCCCATACACTGTTCCAACAAAAGAGAAATACAGATTTGTTGCATGGTGTAAAGATGTTCAATTACAAAATTGCGCAGAAAAACAATCTATTTCTGCGACAGATGATGGTGCAAAAACATTCTATGCAAAATGGGAACAAACAGAATGCTTCCCAGATTGGCAAAATGATGTTTTGAATGGAAATAATGAATGGATTGGCTGTGAATCAAAAATATTTAACATTCAATATAAATATGTTGACGAATCCAATGTCGATGGTATAAATGATTCATACAAAACTTACACTGCACATACGGAAAAAGATTTGCCAATATTATACCCAGATACAACGGGATATACTTTCGTTGGTTGGTGTGAAAACAAAAATTGTACAGAAACCGAAGCCTTTACAAAAGTTTTATCAACATGGGAATGGCAAGGTGATAAGGTTTTATATGCAAAAATTGTTGCACCAACAGTATATACTGTTTCTTACGAACCGAACGGTGGAACAATAACATCAACAAACCATTCAACCACATATGTTAATACAGATGATGGTCGTATAATAACATTGCCGACTGTTGAAAAAGATGGTCATACTTTTGATGGCTGGTGTGCAACGTCCACATTGACAGATTGTACAACAAACTCAACTTTAACACTGCCAAACAACACAACAGGAAACAAAACATTCTGGGCAAAATGGAAACAGACTGAGAACCCGAACGTTTATGAGTGTGATTCTGGGCGTTGGTTGCATATTGGTGATAATACAAAAGCTTGTTTATCTGCTACAAAACCAAGTAGCCGTCCAGTGTTGGCATTTAAATTAAACAGCCGTTTAACACCATATTATTTACAAATGACACCAAACAATGCAGAATTGAAACTTAATTCTGGATACAACACAAAGTTCCGTGCATTATATACAGGAACAACGTACAACATCCATGATGAGTCTGTGTCCGCAAATTAAACAAAAAAAATCGCTTTTTAAAAGCGGTTTTTTTATACATCAAAATCGTATGAATTTATTGATTTCACAATTGCAGCAACCAATTTATTTTGGTGTGAATCTGATTTTAAAAGTTTTTCTTCGCTTTTATTAGACAAATGCCCTAATTCAATCAAAGCCCCCGGCACAGTCGAACGCAATACTGCCAATGGCGCATGACGAACAGCGGGACCTTTTTGTTGTTCAATAGAAGCACGATTCAAAGATTTTGCACAACCATTTGCATATTCTTCACTTAATTCTGCAACAGCATGTTGTTGCAAAGATGATAATGCAACACGAATATCTTTTGAAAATTGTTCAAAACCATTAACATCTATTTTATCTGCCGCATTTTCAGATTCAGCCAATTTTTGCGCTTCTTCGTCCGATGCTTTTTCTGACAGCGTATAAACAGAAAAACCTTTGACGTTACGACTGGGGTTTGCGTTAGCATGCAAAGATATAAATAAATCCGCACGTTTTTTTTCAGCAAACTCTGCACGTTCTGCCAATTTCAAATAAGTATCATTTGAACGGGTTAAAAACGTTTTATAACCTTCTGCTTCTAATTTGCCTTTTAATTTTTTTGCAACAGATAAAACCACGGTTTTTTCCTGGGTTCCGCCCCTACCTATACAGCCCGGATCTTTACCCCCATGTCCCGCATCAATAACTATTATATGTTGTTTTTTTGTTTTGGTTTCTTTTGGAGTTTCCGTTTTTGTTGTCTTTGCAGCCTTGGTCGCTGTTCCTGTTTCTGCTATCCCACGTCCAGTTCCTGCAACAAAATCCAAAACCAAACGATAATCATTATCACCATTTGGTTCTAAAATCATTATCTGCTTTTTATCGATTGCATCTATTAATCCGCCCAATTCAGCAGAAATCTTTAACGTTGTCCCATCTTGGATTTGAGTGATTCTTTTTACCAATGTTCCGTTCGCCAATTTGGTTTGCGCATCCGCTTTGCCATTGGTATTAGATAAATTCACAATTAATTTCTTTTCACCATACGACAATGTATATGATGGGCGAGAAGAAGTTTCAATAACCAACCGTGTTTTCCCACCAGGTTGCAACCCTGTCCTTATTGAACGCAATGCATTTGGTGCAGCAAAAACGACACGTGGTGCCAAGCCCACCACCAATGCAGAAAAACTAACTGTTTTTAAAACTTGTCTTCTAGATAACTTCATACCACAAATTATATCAAAAAAATACTATATTATCAAGAAAGCCGTTGTATTTTTTATCTATCTGCTTACACAATTTGCAAAAGCACTGGCCACAATAGATGTTTCCGTTTGTGTTAATGTCGCAACAGGTACAGTATAACATCTTGAACTGTCCCGAATGATAAACACTTTGGTTCCGCGTTTATAGGCTTTTTGCATTTGGTCCATTTGTGTGGATGTAAAAAACGAATTCTGGGTCAAAGCATTATTTGTAAGTCCCGCTTGGACAACCTGATTTGCAGTATCATAATTATAAATTTCAGACAAAGATGTCACTTCCATAAAAATACTTTGGTCTTCGTATGGATTTTGTTTATTGTTTTGTTCCGCCGGGAAAGCCACATTTGCAATCAAAGACACCGCATTTTGCAAATTTGGTGTTGTGTTTGTTGTTGTAGAATGCGAAACAGTGTTTAATTGCAAATTATCACCACATGCCAAATTCATACGATTCGTATAACTGGCCAAAACAGCATCAACCGCCGCTTCCCAATTTGCACCTTTGGAATTTATATCCAAACTTACAATCTTTTCAGCCCAACCCCAAACATTTGCACCAACATTTCCAGCATTTGCGAAACGTGTCACCATTTCTGCAGACCCCCCTGCAACACCAGCCCCGCAATAATCAGTTAATTGTGTCGTTAACATACTGTTTGTTTCGTTACCATATGCCAAAGCCACAGAATGACAAGCCATTGCAGCTTCTAATTCACGACGACGTTGCACACACAAATCAGAATGAGATTTGGTTAATTTGTCCGCCATATTTGCCATAGACAAATAAGACATTAATTCTTGCTGGACATAACTGGGGCAAAGACGGGCCGCTGTATTCATTCCGCCAGAACCGTTTTTTGTAATTGTGTTATATTGTGGCAACAATATAGATGTATCTTTTTGCAAGCATAACAAAGTATAGTTATACAATTCACTTTCGGTTGCATACATACAGCGCCCAGATGTTTTACCCGGAACAATTGTTGTATCACCACAATAGTCGGTTAAACATGCCATGATTTTTTGACGACACGCAGTATCAACATCGGGTTGTGTAATCATGAAATACGTATTACGTTGGTTTTGAATATATGCATTAACAACACCTTTTTGACCACGACTTCCGCCCGTGGATAATCCGGCAGAATTAGTATACACCAACGCACGTGCTGTATCGTTTGTGACAGTTCCCGCAGAAACAGCCAGCGCCCCATTCGCCACCAAACAAGCACTAATCAAACCAAATG